>DATIQH010000422.1:0-16331 GCA_035471155.1 Nitrospiraceae bacterium
GCGGCCGCTTAAGCATCTGCTGGCGCTCCGTCATCGGTGTGTCGCCGGTGCGGACCAGCACACGGAGTTCCGGCATCAAAAGCCCGGCAGACATGGCTGCGGTGCCGATTTCAGCCAATGGCTGCTGTAGATTCTTCTGGATGTCGTTGCTGAGCGCTTTCAGCGGCGAGACGTACAGCACCTGCGTATGGTCATCGAGTTCACGCGCAAGAGCCTGTTTGAAAAGGTGATCGATGCAGGAGAGAAATGCGGCGAACGTCTTGCCGGAGCCGGTCGGCGCGGCAATCAGAACATCATCACCCGACTGGATGGCTGGCCAAGCCTGAGATTGAACGTCAGTGGGTTGACCAACCTGTCGGTGAAACCACTCGGCAATGACCTGATGAAAAATAGAGAGGGGCATAACGCCCCGCATGTTACCACAGGTGGAGCATGGCCATCAGTTGGTCAGAAGTGCCCGACGGTGGTGATCGCGGAGGGATTGAGACCGGCAGGAAAGGGGGAGCCCGCGACAGAGAGCGGACCAAGTGTGCCGCTAGTTTGATTGATTGCGAAAGCCGTAACATTTCCTGACCCATTGGCGACGTAGGCAAACCGCCCGGATAGATCCACCGCAATCGATTGAGGGGACGTAACGGAAACTAGCGAGGGTGCCGCAAGATCGCCGGTTGCCTGATCAATGGCGAAAGCCGAAACATTGTTAGAGGTCTCGTTGGCGACGTAAAGAAACCGACCGAGAGGATCGACAGACAGCGCAACCGCACCAGTACCCGGCGCAACAGAATATGGCGAGCCTAAGCCAACGAGCTCTGTCAACGAGCCGGTCGCGGCGGCGATAAGGTAGGCAGATATCGTATGTGTACCGCTATTCGCCACATAGAGAAACCGACCAGCCGGATCGGCCACGATCGCCCGCGGCGCCGCTAAGGGGGCCAGTGGGATCGGGGCTCCGGTAGCCACTAGTGCCCCGTTCGCCTGAATAGAAAACTGGCTTACTTCATTCGTCGTAGCCTTCACAACATAGGCAAAACGTCCTGAAGGTTCAACTGTGACCGCACGCGGCCCGGCTCCCGCCCCCGTGGAAAAAGGCGACAAGGGTATGGCGGTGAGGATCCCGGTCCCGGAAGCGATAGAGAAGGCCGACACGTTGTCGCTGCCCTGGTTCACAACGTACAGATGCCGCCCTGAGGGATCGGCTGCCACAGATTGAGGGTTCGTGCCCGAAGTTAAAGAAAACGGCGAGCCGGCAATTCCGGTCAGATTCCCAGTTGTGCCATTGATCGTAAACGCCGACAGGTTGTCTGTTCCGCTGTTCCCGACATAGAGAAACTTGGCAAGAGGATCGGCAGACAATGAAACCGGAGCACCACCGGGTGGGACAGGAAAGGGCGAGCCGCCGATGGAACTTAACAAGCCGGTAGTCGGAGTAATCGCAAAGGCTGACAAAGTATCGTCGCCGGCGTTCGCGACATAGGCGAAGGTGGGCGTGGGTGTGACAGCGGTCGTTCCGCTGACGAATGCCACTGCGGCAGGGCCATCCCTCATGGCTCTCGTTCCAGTCGGCGTGAGTGGGCCTGCCGAGGGATCGATAGAGAAGATGGACAATAGCTCCAACGTGCTGTTAGTCGAATATAACAATCTACCGGTGGGATCGATCCTGATAAATTGAGGGTTGGCCACGGTCGCAGCCGTGCCACCTGCGCTTAACGCGCCAGTCACTGGGTCGATGGTTAACCAATCGATGGTTCCTGCGCCGGAATTGGCGACATAGAGGAACTGCCCCCCAGGACTAACCGCGAGACTGGAAGGTGCTGTCCCAGTGAGAAATGGAGTCCCGATCGGCACCAGAACCCCGGTATTTTGATCCACTGAAAAAGTCGAAACTCTATTGTCTCCCTTGTTTGCCACATACACGACAGTCCCGGTTGCATTTAAGACAACGGCTTGCGGATCGCGCAAAAGTGTATATGGAGATCCATTAACCGGGGTCAGAAGTCCCACCGAATGAATAAAGACTGACAACGTCCCCAAGGAGACGGGATTATTAGTGTTATTGGTCACGAAAATCAGATTGCCGGACGGATGGACCGCTATGGCAGTGGGACCAACTGCCGACCCCAGTGTGAACGGAGAACCGAGGGCTCCTGTCAGTCCGCCGGTCGTCTGGTCAATCTCGAATACCGAGACGTTATTCGTGCCTTGATTTGCGACAAAGAGAAATTGGCCGTCGGGTGACACCGCGACTGCGGTTGGACCGGTTGCAGGATTGAGGAGAAATGGGGAACCAGTCACGGCGGTTGCCAGTCCTGTTGACGACAGCGCATAGGCCGAAACATCGCTGGATCCGTTGTTGATCGTGTAGAAAAATCTCCCGGATGGATGCACCGCAATGGCACGAGGACTTGTCCCGGAGACGACATACCCGCGGGGCCTGAGTCGGCCGTTCGCATTGTCGACCAAAAACACGGATACGGTATTGTCCGCCTGATTCGGAACTAACGCGACTCGCGTGAACGATCCACTCGCGGTTTCAGTTCCCCCACCCCCACCACTTGGGCAGCCCCAGAGTCCGAACCCAAGGGCAATGATCGACAACACGGACGCAATGGATTTCATACAAGGCATTCTCCTACGAACTCCTTATTGACGCAACAGTTGTGCCATCTTACGCAACTGTGAAAAGATAGCCCAGCCTTACAAATGGGGGGTATTGAGTGACGCGACAGGCGACATCAACGCTGGTTGTGCTGGGATCTGGCTACACAGGACGTCTGTTGCACAGACTGGGAGCCTCGCATGGGCGGACTGTCTATGCCACCAGCAGGACTCCCGTGACCAACCTTGCAGGCATTCCTTCGGAATATCGCCTGCGATTCGATTTGGAACAGCCATCGACCTGGCTGAACATTCCCGCGCAGGCCGATCTCATCTGGTGCTTTCCCGCGACGCCGCTTGAGCAAGTGCAAGCCTTCGCACACACGCTTGATGCGCGGGCTCGACGCCTAGTCGTCTTAGGAAGCACGTCCGCCTACGAGGTCTCCGATCATTCCACCGAATACCCTCCGGCCTGGATTGACGAATCCGCTCCGATCGACCTATCCAAATCGCGTGTGCAGGGCGAAGAATATCTGCGAGAACATCATGGCGCCATCATCCTCCGTGTGGCAGGAATCTACGGACCAAGGCGCAACCCTCTGGATTGGATCAGACAAGGCCGTATAACCCCATCGCGCAAATACGTGAACCTGATCCATGCGGAAGATTTAGCCGCGATCTGCCTGCTCGCGTTGGAGAAAGGGAAACCCGGCGCGGCCTACAATGTCAGCGATGGCCACCCTTACATTTGGAGTGAGATCTGCGTGACTGCGCAGCAGCGATGGGGCGTGACGCCGGGAGCCGTGACAGACGACCGCTCATCGGGAAAACGAATCAGCACCGCCAAGCTTCGAGCAGAACTCGGCTACACTCTGAAACACCCAGGCTTGTACGAAGCTCTCGCGTTGATCGAATCAGGAAATGGAATGGAAACGCAGGATGGTCAAAATGGCTTCCAGCAAGGCCCGAGGCGAGAGGGAACCGGAGGCGTACCCTCAGGGGTACGTTGAGGATTCCGTCGAACCGAGAACGAAGCTGGAAGGCATTTTCACCATCCTGCTAGCGGAGGAGGGCCATGATAGCCAGACACACCAACAAATTGTTGATCGCATGGGCGAGAATGCCGGGTAGGAGGCTTCCGGTCTTTTCATAGATCCAGGCCCAGAGCACTCCGCTCCAACAGACACTCAGTAATCCCACCACTCCATAACCATGGGCGATGCCAAAGATGCCGGCGCTGATCAGTGCAGCCGGCAGAAAACTGAATCTCCGGCGAAGAATCGCAAACAGCAATCCACGAAACGCAAGTTCCTCGAATAGCGGCGCAAACACCACGTATTCGACTAAACTGATCGCCGTCATGGACGGCGTAGCCCACACGAGGTCTGCGTCGAACCATTCGGCCCAGTGGCTCGTCAGATGGAGCGATTCCGATGCCCGATCCATGATCCACCCGCCCCACAAACCGGCTGCCACCACCGCTAACACCGCCACAGCGAGACGACCGGCGCGAGCCCAACCGATTTCCAGCCCGAAACCGGCATCGAACGTCATGCCGGATGGCCGGAGCAGATAATGGTAGGCCAAGAGAAGTAGCGGCACATTCGATAGGGGAATGGCCAGCGCCTGGATCGAGACATTGTCGGACGGCGCATAGAGTAGGAACATCGCCGTGATCATGGCGCCGATCGCGCCGCCGCGCAGTAACACTGCCGCGCCGACACTGCCAGGCCACGGAGGCGGGACGCCCGGTTCATGCAACCGAACGAAACTGGACAGTTCATTCCGTCTGAACCAGAGCAGCCCGCACACCACGGTGCCGAGGGCCATCGCGCCGAGTTCAACGAACGTCAACCGATGAGACCGGGCAAACTGGCGATCGACACGCGCCGCGGCTTGTTCTTGAATTCTAGTCACAAGCGCGGCATCGCCGGCACGGCGCGCCAAGCGCTCAGCCAGACGATCGTAAAACCAGCCGGCAGGCAATGCCTCTGCCAGCTCTGCTTGCCACGAGACATACTGGTCCGCGTTATGCCTCGACCCTTCGCCATAAGCAGCCATCACCAGATCGGCAAACTGCGGGAGCGGATCGTCCGCCCCGGCCCAGTCATGCGCGGAAAGGAGCGCCTGCGAGACATGGCCGGCTTCGGCTTGGAGAATCGCCAGCTGAAGCGGTACCAGTGGGTCCTCGGAGGTCTCAGCCAGCTCCCGATACCATTCAATCTCGTGTGCCCGTTCGGCTTCGTCTCCGCTGGAAGCCCACGCCAAGAGCTGCTGTTCCCATTGGGGCGCGCGCTTGAGTCCTTCTTCCACATCCCTGGTCCGACTGACCATCAGACTGAGCGCTTGCTCGGGTGACTCGATCCGATCCAGTTTAGATCCCGATGCCGAGAGCCCTATCACCGACCCCAGCGCCACCGCGAGAAAAATCGCCGACAAGAATGTCACCATGGGCGAAAACCGCCCGGAATAGACCCCCCTCGGCGGCGGCACATCTGTGGCTCGCCACCAAGACTTGGACTGCTGGGGCTCGTTGAGAGATACCGCCGCTGACTCAATCATGCTTGGAACTATAACATGCTGTTTTTCTGCCTCGAAACCCCCTCGAAATGACTAGACGACGAAGAGACCCTTCAGAATACCCATGGCTGAAGGCGACCCAACTCCGCTATACTCCGGTCTGTCTGGTCTATCTGGTCTGTCTTGTTAAGTTCATTCAACGAAATAGACGAGATAGACCGAACAGACCAAATGAACTAAATCTGGAGTGCTATGCCGGTTCAGAATTTCACCCCCCCACGCAGGCTGCTCCTTGGCCCAGGGCCGAGCATGGTGCATCCGCGAGTCCTGCATGCACTCTCGACTCCTCTACTGGGCCATCTAGACCCGGCTTTTCTCGCGCTCATGAATGATATCCAGGCCCTGCTGCGCGTCGTCTTTCAGACCAAAAACCCCTTCACCATTGCCGTCTCCGGCACCGGTTCAGCCGGGATGGAGGCTTCGATTGTGAATATCGTTGAGCCAGGCGATGCGGTCGTCGTCGGAGTCAATGGTGTGTTCGGCGCACGTCTTGCCGCTATTGTTGAGCGCTGCGGAGGGAAAGCGATTCGTGTGGAAGCCCCCTGGGGACAGATTATCGAACCGGAGGCTTTGCAATCAGTATTGCGCCGATCCGGCCCGGTCAAAGCCGTGGCCATCGTGCATGCCGAAACCTCGACCGGCGTCTGGCAGCCGCTTGAGGCGATTGCCCAACTCTGCCGCGACCATGACACGCTCTTCATCGTCGATGCCGTAACCTCACTGGGAGGCGCGCCGGTTGAGATCGATCGTTTAGGCATCGATGTCTGTTATAGCGCCACACAAAAGTGCTTGAGCTGTCCGCCTGGGTTATCTCCTTTCACTCTCAGCGACCGAGCAGTGGCCGCCATCAAGGCCCGGCGCAGCCCCTGCCAGAGTTGGTACTTGGATATGGCCTTGATCGCGGACTACTGGGCCGACGGCGCCAGGGCCTATCACCACACAGCGCCGATCTCCATGCTCTATGCCCTGCGAGAAGCGTTGCGGCTCGTCGAAGAAGAGGGATTGCCCGCGCGTTTCGCTCGCCATCAGCTCAATAGCGAGGCCTTGACCGCCGGCTTGACTGAACTTGGGCTGTTTCCCCTTCCTCCGATAGAATATCGATTGCCGATGTTGGCCTGTGTCACAGTTCCCGATCCTATCCCTGAAGCCGAGGTGCGGGCAAACCTGCTCTCGACCTATGGCATTGAAATCGGCGGTGGGCTCGGTCCACTCAAGGGGAAAGTCTGGCGCATCGGTCTGATGGGTGAATCATCGACCGAAGCGCATGTCTTGACCCTGCTCAATGCGCTGGAAAAAATATTTATCCGCGGCGGTGGGCTTTCAACTCCTGGCGTCGCACTCCAGGCTGCCGCACGGGTCTATAGCCGAAGAGCCTTATGACCGTAGAGGATAGTGATCGCATGAAGAGCAAACCCAAACCATCACTCTGGATGCTCGCTGTCGGGGCCTTCGCCCTACTTGCCATGGTTGCATACCTGCTCTTTGCCCTTACACTGGCCGAGCACATGGAACCGTATCCTGTTCCTGAGGACAAGGCTGCGGCTACGAAGCCGGGAGTGTAATAGGCCGCATCATCGCCCTCACCCTCGATACACCATGATAAAGTCTCTTGCCATTCGCTCAGTGCGCGTCATCGACGGGACCGGTCGGACAATCGAACGGGCCACGGTGGTCGTTCGCGGGACCACCATTGCCGCTGTCGGATCGGATCGAGACCTCTCTATCCCACGTGGAGCGGCCAAGATCGATGGCCGAGGACTCACGCTATTACCGGGCTTGATCGACTGTCACGTGCATCTCTGCCTTGGCGCTGAACCGGATGTCGTCGATGCAATAGTCAAAGAGACACCCGCGCTGACATTGCTCAAATCGAGCCAGGCTGCGCGGCAGACTTTGGAAGCCGGCTTTACCACCGTGCGCGACGTGGGATCGCGTGATCACTCCATCTTTACACTGCAACGGGCTATCGAGGGAGGACTCGTTCCCGGGCCGCGCATTGTCGGAGCAGGCCTGGCGATTTGCATGATCGGCGGCCATGCCCGGTTTATCGGGCAGGAAGTGGAGGGAACAGAACAAGTCCGTTCCGCTGTGCGCGCGCAGATCGCCGCCGGAGCTTCCGTCATTAAAGTTATTGCATCGGGAGGCGTCCTCACGCCCGGCACCTCGCCGGACCAGGCGCAAATGACTGTGGAGGAACTCCAGGCGGCCGTGGATGAAGCGCAACGAGCTGGGAGGAAAGTCGCCGCACATGCCCATGGATCATCGGGGATGAAGAATGCCGTCCGCGCCGGAGTCCATTCGATCGAACATGCCACGCTCATGGACGAAGAAGCCTCGGCCATGATGAAACAGCAGGGCGTCTTCATGGTGCCGACACTCTCCGCGCTGGCAACCACGGCCGCCTGCCGGCTCGGATGCGGCATTCCTGAAAGCGCGTTGGACAAAGCCAAATCCATGACGAAGCGCCATGCCGTGAGCTTTAAGAACGCCCTGCGTGACGGTATCCAGATTGCGATGGGCACGGATGCGGGGACACCCTTCAACTTTCACGGCGAGAACGCCCAGGAACTCGATCGGATGGTCGCCTTCGGAATGAACCCGATGCAGGCAATTCTCGCCTCAACCTCTGCTGCCGCACGCTTGATTGGGATTCAGGACCAGGTGGGAACAGTTGAAAAGGGGAAACTGGCGGATCTTCTGTTGTTCAATGGCAATCCGCTTCGCCACATCGACCTACTACGCGACCGCAGCAGGATTGTCGGCGTGATGCAAAACGGACGGTTTGTCGCGGGGCCTCTTTCAAGGACGTGAAACGTTACATCCATTCATCGGTACTTAATCGGACAGACAAGGTCAGATGAATTCGGGCCTCGAAGGACTGCTCCCGGCCAAGTGCGGAAGTTCGGCGCCAAGGTGGCACCACCATAAAGCAATTCTCAACACTGTCGCATTAACGTTCAGCATCAGCGGCGGGGCCAGGCGCCGTCCGCTGCATGCTGTCGTTAGAGTTCGCTTTAGACCATTGGAGCCATTGGTTCCGTGAGGCAATTTAGCCGGAGCCAAGCTATTCCGCCACAGGATCTTGCAGGAAAAACCTTTCAACTCTTCATGAATCGAATTTCGTAACTTATGGATTTTGCAAACGAAGGCCTCCCTGGTATAAACAAAGCACATCGGCACCAAACTTGCTGGTTATTGCATCAGTGTCGAATGAGCGGCACATATTTCAATCATCTCCAAACTACGGGGTATAACACTATGAAGCACATGTTGATGGCAATCATGGCAGTGGCAGTGGCAGTGACGTTCAGCGCCCCGGCCTTCGCGGAAGGCCCGAAGGAGGGCGGCAAGGACAAAAAACCGGGACAGGCAGTTGAGACGATCTACGGAGACGAGAAGAAGGAAGAGAAGAAGGGCGGCCATGCCGACACCTTCGGCGAAGAGAAGAAGAAGGACGAGAAGGGCAAGTAATTTCCTTCTTATCTCGGCGAGGCTAGTTTGCTTGAGGGGGTTTCCACTTCTTGTGGGAATCCCCTCAAGTGCTTTTATCCCCGGTTGGTTCTGAGATAGACTGCCTGCAACCCTACGATCGTCTTCGCGTCACAGATTGTCCCATCTTCGATTTTGTCCATCGCGTCTGAGAGCGGCATTTCAATAACGTCCAGCACTTCGTCGCGGTCCAACTGTTGCCGGCCCTTGGTCAGTCCCGTGGCCTTGTACACATGAATCACTTCATCGGCAAACCCGGGAGCCGTGAAGATACTGGAGAGCAACTCGAACGACGAGGCTCGATAGCCGACCTCTTCCTCCAACTCCCGCGCAGCACAACGCAAGGGATCTTCACCTGGATGTAGTTTTCCCGCCGGAATTTCGTAGATGAATCCTCCCGCCGCATGGCGGAATTGCCGGATCAACACGACCGTGCCATCGTCTATTCCCCGACCATGTATCACGGGTTCTTATGCGGATCGGCGTAAGACCCCCTCTGATAGCGGTCAGTCGTGTACTTCTGCTTTGGGTCGAAAGCGGTCATCGCCTCGGTGACCGGCACGGAAACGGATCCGCAGGGTTATTCACGGCAGGCGAAAACGCGGCCTGCGCGTAGCGGCGACGGCCAGGCTCGCCGCGCAAGCCGTCGGCACACCACCGGCGTTCAGTCTTCAACGCCCACGCCAATCACGATGAGCACCGCATAGTCTTGCTTCGTGCAGCCCGCGACCGGAGGCATCGCTCCCCCTGGCGCAACGGGAAACGCCGTTTTCTGCGCGTTTGCCGGCGAGCACGAACCACCAACCGCCGACGGCGTATAGCGCGCGGAGCGACAGGCTAAGTGCGTCACGTCATAGAGCGTCGCGCCTTTATCGAGATCCCACCGCCGGTCGCCATTCCTGTCGGCGGGATGAATGGTCAGCACAGCCGTCACGTCGCGGGCACCCGTGACCAGGTATTTGCCGGGAGGGAGCGGAAAGGTCGGCTGCTCCATGATCAAGCCGTGTTCCTCCAGCCACCAGTCCGTGCCATCGAATTTCCAGCGCGCCGGGGCGACGCCACCTGCATCCTTCAACGATTGATAGCGGTTCAGCTCGACGCCCCGAGGACCTGGGTCCAGAGGCCACAAACCCCACGATTGCGCGCCGCTCCCGGAGGTCGCACCTGGATCGCCCAACGCCGCGATGAACTGCGTCGATATACGCGGGAACTTCGTCTGACCTCCGCCTGCGGCATGAACCGGCTGAGCCACAGCGGCAATCGTCACCAGCAACACCGTCGCCAAGCATACGCGGCGAATGAGGCGTTGCGTGCTCCTCGTGAGCGCCAACACAGCACCTCGCCGTACATGGGTTCGCACCCCGGCCGTTCTGAGTGCTGAAATCATCTCTCGACTTTCCTTGATTGCCAGGTCGAACCTGAACTAATACATGTTACACGCGAGACATAAAACGTGTCGATCCTGTCCTTTTACGTTTCACGTCTCACGTTTACCGTCTTTCATAGAACAATTCCAGCGCCGCGGCAAAGCCCTTCGCCCGTCCCTTGCGGAATACGTCCTCAAGTTGTCCACGTAGCGATCTGATTCCTCTCTCATCGCCTCGTTTAACCACACCTTGTGACAACAACATCTCCGTCGCTACTTCGACGAGCCGCTGTTTGCGTCCCTCCATCTCCGCAGTTACCAGCTCCTCCATGACCTCCGATGCCCTCGCCCGAATGATCTCCTCCTTAAACGTGTCATACCCTTGATCCGCCACGGTCCGCTCACGAATCACGGCAAGTTCGGATTTAATCCGCTTTACGTCTTTCATCAACACCGCGAACACTTCCTTTCGCCCTTCATCGAAGAGCTTCTGCTCCATCTCGTCGAGGATGACGGCCGGGTCGGCCGCTTCATCCCGCGCCGGCTCATCTCCCCAATTGAGCCGGTCATAGCTTCGACGCTTCTCCGGATCGCCGACGACTTCGTAGGCCGCATTGATCTCACGGATCTTGGGTTCGGCGTGCGCACTGTCGGGGTTACGGTCAGGATGGTGCTGAAAGACCAGCTTGCGGTAGGCCTTCTTGATCGCGTCGTCGGACGCATCGCGTGAAACGCCCAGCACTCGGTAGAAGTCGATTCGTGCCATGGCGGCGACTATAGCATGAGGCTTCGGCGGGCTTCACCTTGACTCCTGTAGTGAAGGACTCTAGCCTGGCGCGGCACCGGACAGTTTGCCTGGTTAGTCAGGTCTGTCTGTTCTATCTCGTGAACTTGATCGCGGAACTGTATCTTGCCGACTAGCACCCAATCGTGGCGACAGGGCGTCACGCGCTATCAATGGCTCGTCCTCTTCGTCGCCTGGCTCGGATGGGTCTTCGATGCGATGGATGCGACCATCTACGCCATCGTTCTCCATCCGGCGCTGCACGACCTCTTACATTCGGCGAGCGGGCCACCGACGACGGAACAGATCGGCTGGTACGGTGGCATCATCTTTTCGATTTTTCTCATCGGCTGGGCTATCGGCGGGATCACATTCGGAGTGCTGGCCGACCGCTTCGGCCGGACCAAGGTCTTGATTGCAACCATCATCATCTACGCCCTCTTCACCGGCGCCGCTGCGTTATCGGAAACCTGGTGGCATCTCGCCATCTATCGATTTCTGACGGCACTCGGCATCGGCGGTGAATGGGCGGCCGGCGCGGCCATCGTTGCGGAAACCTGGCCGGAAAACAAACGCGCGAAGGCTGCGGGGATTCTCCAATCCGCCTGGGCTGTCGGGTTCTTTTTGGCCGCGACATTCAATCTCACGCTCAAAGACACATACGGATGGCGTGGGCTCTTTCTCATCGGCGTTCTCCCGGCGATTGTGGCACTCCTCGTTCGCTGGTGGGTGAAGGAACCGGAACGATGGACTCATGCCCATGAGCAAAAATCCGTTCCTCTCTCCGCGATTTTTGAAGGAAACTTACGACGAGGGACGTTGGTGGGTTCGGCCTTAGCGTTTGTGGCCGTATTTGGCCTCTGGGGTTCGACGAACTGGGCCCCGACTCTCATCCGCGAGCTACCCGATCTGAAAGGACAGGACCCGGCGACCCTGACGAAATACGTCAGCTACGCCATTATGGCGCTGAACGCAGGGGCGATCTTCGGCTACCTGGGCTTCGGCCCCCTGGCGGATCGTTTCGGCCGCCGGCCTGTCTTCGCCTTCATGTGTGTGGGCAGTTCCGTGATGCTCCCAATCACCTTTCTCGTTCCTACCAGCTACAGCGCAGTGCTCATGCTGCTGCCGATTCTCGGTTTCTTTAACAACGGCATCTTTAGCGGATTTCCCATTTATCTGCCCGAACTCTATCCGACCAGACTCCGCGCTACCGGCGCCGGATTTTGCTTCAACGCAGGGCGGATACTGGCCTCTGCCGCGCCATTCCTGACAGGGTGGCTTGTTACAACCCTGGGCACATTCGGCCGAGCCGCCAGCACTGTGGCGTTGATCTACTTGGCGGGATTGGCGGTGTTAATCTTTGCGCCAGAGACCAAGGACAGACCGCTGCCGGAATAACCGCTTCTGAATGTATGAGTTCTTGACATCCCAGTAAAGCGGCTTATCTTGATGTTGATGACTAACACACCAACTCCCAAAGCCCTGACCCACGACGAGAAGAAAGCCGCCGAAGCGGCCTTCGCCGGTCGTCCGTTCAATGAGGCATGGTCTGCCTCCGCCCGAGCGGTCTACGACGGCATCATGAAGGCCTTGCCTCACACAGATGTCTCGATCCCCGCCGCTTCTAACGCCGAAGAACCAGCGGAGGTTCTCTCTGCGCAGAGCGAGCCTCTCCAGGCTCAAGAGCCTCTCGCGCTAGAACATGTCGATGGACAAGATTTATCGAAAGAGACTGCGACGCCTCCAGCCGTTCGCGACCGGGAAGCGGCGATTCAGGCCGGGAGTTTGATCGACGTGACGCCCACTGCCCTGAAGCTCGGCATTACGTTCCCTGTCACGATCACCCGACCGCTCTGGGAAGTGGGAATTGTCACGAACCAAGCACTCTCCGAAGAAGATCAAACCAACCGACTGCGCGACATTTTGATGGCCTTTCGTCTCCGCCTGGCCAGTCTGACGACGGTGTCGCCGCTGCTCGACTTTCCGGTTTTGCTGGCCTTGCCACCGAGCCAGGTGCCACAACCGGTGCCGTTGTTTGCCCTCATTCAAGCAGACCCCACGCACCAGGCGAACGTGACGCTCTTGCTGCCGAACGAAGTGTCGTTGTCCATCACCTCGCTGAATTAACAGGCAGCTGAAAAAGCCCGCCAGCAGGGGGAGGATGGCCCGGTGAGTCCCCTGTGCTCGCGCAACGCGCGGCCTCAGACGGCCCTCGTTGGACGCGCGCAGTGGGGGACTCATCCGGGCCATCCTCGGGACAACGTACACGAGCAAGCTTGGAGGGATCATCTTTTTCACTTGCTGCGGCCTTGCTGAACGGCCTTTTTGAGCAGCCTGTGCACGAAAGCGCGTTCTTCCGCTTCGGTTGTGATCCTTCCATCAATACGTGCATCCAACAGTTTCCCCAAGAGAGTTTTGTACTGTGGTCCCGGTTGCAGTCCCATGGCCTGAAGATCCCGCCCTGTCAGTGCTGTCTTAACCGCCTTGTTCTTCACATAGGCCACAAGGTGTCGTTTCAGCCGGCTCAGCCGTGCCCCCTGGCGCGCGCGCTGCTGCGTTGCAAGAAGCAGCACGAGGGCCTCGTCCGATAAATCTGCCAAGAGGCGATAGGCCTGCGACGGCCGCATTGTCTCTTTATCGGTGAGCCGCCTCAGCGTCCGATCGACCCGACTTCTCCCGGCGCTCACATGCTTTCCCTGCTCTCGTGAAAGTGCCAACCGCCGGATCACACTGGCCGCCACCGCCGGGCTGGACTCGCTCAACAAGGCCATGAGATAGACGATCGGCCTGTCGATCTCGGAAGCCGAAAATTGACGCGCCCACCAGACGAGCGCCTTGGGAACGGCAGTGACCACTTGCTTGACGTTTTTCCTGTAGCACAGACGGCGGTGAAGGAAGCGCAGCAACTTCAACTGCCCCATCCGCGCGATCGCGCGGACCGGATCGTGTTCGGCAAACAGCAACAGAATTTCGTTCTGCAGACGAGGACCGGAGAGCCGCTGGATCAAATTTGTGGACGCCGCTTGCGTGAGCAGGCGCGAAGTGGCGCGCTCAAGGCGAAATCCGAACCGTTGTTCGAACCGGATCGCTCTGAAGATGCGCGTGGGATCGTCGTGAAAACTCCCCACATGCAGCACGCGGATCGTGCGTGCTCGAAGATCGCGTTGCCCTCCGTAAGGATCAAGCACGCAGCCGAACTGCTGCGAATTGAGTCGTACTGCCATGGCATTGATCGTGAAGTCGCGCCGGGAAAGATCCTCTTCGATGGACGCCGGCTGAACCGTCGGCAGGAGGGCGGGCTGCGCGTAGGACTCTCGCCTGGTCGTCGCGATATCCATCTTGAGCCCTTCCGGGAACGTAAGCCGCGCCGTCGCAAACCGTTCAAACACCGCCAGCCCGGCCCCATAGCGGTCGGCCACCAGCCGCGCGAAAGCAATCCCGTCTCCCTCCACGGTAAGATCGAGATCCCAGATCTCCCGCTTCAGCAAGAGATCGCGGACGACTCCGCCGACAAGATACAACGACGCCCCGCTCTCATCCGCGAGGTTCCCAAGCGCGCGAAGCAGAGTAAGATGTTCCCGCGGGAGACGACCCAAGAGATCGAGTTGAGTCATACGATGCTTCATGGCGCGTCATTGTAGCAATCTCTCTTTGGATGAGAAACCATATTCCCCGGCAATACGGCTTCCTGTAGCATGCTCCGGGTACTCGGCGAAGGAGAATAAAACGAGGCGATCGGGATTACATCCCGATCGCCTCGTTTCCCCCCACTCAGCTTCAAATCACTTGTGCCGTTTACCTTTACGGACGTGCTTCTCGCGCTCGATATGTCGTGCGGCACGATCCTGTGCCGCGAGAATCCTGGCCCGCTCCTTCTCCGTCATCACGCCGTCGGATTTTGCCCTGCTCTCCATCGCATTGACCTGCCTCTGCAGTTTGTCCGGTCGGTCTGCTTCTCGCTCGTTCGATTGCTCAATCGCAACCCCCTGATCCATCCGCTGCTCTTGATTCATCCGCCGCTGATCGATCACGAGTGTATCTGTCTCGGCAAAAGCTGTTCCGACTATCAACGCTAATGCGCTCACCGTCAGCAACATCTGCTTCATGATCGCCCTCGCTAAGAAATAGGTACCGTGTTCGCTCTTGGTTCATTCAACGCATGGGCTGCCGCTCGGTTAACTAATGAGTTTCAGTTGTCGGCGGATTTCTTCCCCTGTCATCTCGTGCCGGAGACTGGAAGGTTTTTCAGTGGCGGGACCGCTCAGTTCAGATCGATGAGAGGCGTCGTCATGATCTATCCTCACGTCGGCGATACGATCATATTTGGACAGATGTATGCCGTTTTTTTCCCGCTTCTTCGCGTCTCAAGGCCTTTCCCCAGCCAGGCCTTCTAACTACTGAAGTTTCTTGATTTATCTCGCTCCACACTACGGCACACCCCTTGCTGAAAGATTCTGGATTGAAATTGACTCTTAGCCCGCAAGGAGGTTCATGATGCAAAAAGCACATAAGAAGATGCTCCCAGTGCTGGTGAGCACCCTGGCCATTGTGGCGTTGGCGATGACCCCGGCGCTGGCCAAAGACTCACAAAAGAAAAAGTCCAGCCACTCGTCCGCAAAGGCGGCGGCTGAAGCAACAGGCCATGTCCCTGAACAACACGATACGCCCAAAGCCGGTCATCACGATGAAAAGCCTGGCCCGGCCTGGATGACGCTCGGCGGCACAGTCAAAAAGATCGAGGGCAACGCCTACACGGTGGAAGATTACGAAGGCAACCGCGTCAAGCTGTACGTGGGCCAGGGCACGAAACAGCTCAAGCAAAAGAAGGTCGGGGACACCGTCCGCGCTGAAATTACGCGAGGCGGCTTCGCGAATTCCATTCAGTAACCTTCATTTCGAATCCGCGTACCCACCTCACACGCGGTGGTGACCATGAACGGGCCAGCCCTGAACAGGCCGGCCCGTTCATTATGTGCCCCGACGTCGTACAGGTCATTGAGCCGACACCTTTACCGATTTCTGAAAGATAATATCGCCGTAATAGGCTGTGGCCTGTTCCTTGGTATTGTCCGTATCGCTCATGATCGCGACACCGTTGATCATCGGCGGCTCCTCTCCAAACGCCTTCTTATAGTCTTCGTAAATATTCCGCTCTTCGTCGATCCACATGCCCACTTTCTGAGCGCCGCTCTCGACGACCACCATCTTAGCGAAATCGGTATAGGCATTATCGACAATCGTGCCGACAGGCGTCTTCGTTTCCCAGATATAGTTCAAGGCGGCGATTGGAATATCGCCGAACAGAGCCTGTCCGGCTTTGAACTTGAGCTTCCTGCCAAAGCTGACTTTGTCGGGATCGTATTCAAAGGTGATGTAGAGCCGGGCCGGGAAGTCGTCGCCTTCCTTGAGGGCTACGTCGCTATGCTGGAGCACGTTGTCGACTTTCCAGCGCCACCGCACGATCGGGAATTCTTTTGGATTAATCAATACGGGCTTGATCAGGCCGGAGGCCGAAGC
>DATIQH010000423.1:0-1643 GCA_035471155.1 Nitrospiraceae bacterium
ATCACTCCTGCCTGAACAGGCAGAACCTGCCGCGCCGAGCGATCAAACCTTATGCATTTTGAGGATGCCCGGAATCTAGTTGAAACGCAGCGACTCTCGCCGGAGCCGTGATAGGCTCCGGCCAATTCGGTGAGTAGGAGAGTCGCTTTGAAGAAACCATATCAGATCGAAAAGCAACGAGCCAGGAAGCGCTTTGAGAAAGCTGCGGCTGGCTCAGAGGATCAGATCCAGTTCGCCCTGCCTTTACCTGAGGTGTTGAGTATGGTTCAGGAGGGTTTGATGAGTCTTGCTCTGGCGGCATTCACGAAGCTGGCACAGGAGATGATGTGCTGGGAAGTGGGCACACTGGTGGGTCCGAAGAACAAGGCCGACGGACAGCGCCATTGCTCCCGTTGGGGAGCGCAGCAGGGATACTGCGTTGTGGGTGGCCAGAAGGTTGCTGTGAAGCGGCCGCGGGGGCGTGATGTGCGGCAGCGGGAGGTGCCACTGGGCAGCTACGAACTGCTCCAGCAGGCGTCCCTGATGGAGGATGCGGTCTGGCACAAGATCATGAGCGGTCTGACGACGCGACGATACAGCGATGTGGTCAGGTAGCTGAAGGAAGCTTACGGAATTGAGAAGTCCACCGTCAGTGAGCACTTCATCGAAGCCAGCCGCAGGAGGCTGGAGAACTTGCAGGGCAGGCGCCTGGAACAGTATGCACTCTGCGCCATGATGATTGACGGCACCTGTTACGACGGGCAGGACGTGATCGCGGCTATCGGCTTTACGGTGCAGGGGCACAAAGTCGTTCTCGGGCTGCAGCAGGGTGCGACCGAGAACAACACGATAGTCCGGCACCTGCTCAGGGATCTTGCAGATCGTGGTGTGGACTTCGAGATTCCGCGGCTTTACGTTCTGGACGGCGGCAAGGCGCTGCATTCGATGGTCGGTAAAATGGCCGGCAAATGCGGCGTGATCCAGCGGTGCCAGGAACACAAGATCCGCAACGTTACCGGGCACCTGACGGAAGAGTTTCAGACCGGTATCCGCTGCAAAATGCGCAACGCCTATGCCACGCACGACCATGCGGCAGCACGCCGGGCGCTCGACTCGTTATTGCGGGAATTGATGGACATCAACCCAAGTGCGGCGCGGAGTCTGGAAGAAGGAATGGAGGAGACCCTGGCCATGCACCGCCTTCGACTGCCGGAAAACCTGAGGCGCACCTTCCGCAGTACCAACCCGATCGAGTCAGCTTTCGATACGGTCGAAACCGTCTGCCACAACGTGAAACGGTGGCAGGGTGGAGATCAGTACCTCCGCTGGATCGCCAGTGGTCTGCTCTGGGCAGAGTCGCGCTGGAATCGTCTTCACGGATATCGCGAGTTACCCATCCTCGTTAAGGAACTCGAACTGGCTGTCGTTCGCAAGATTCCCGTTCCGCATGCCAGCGTGGCATGATCTGTCAAAGGCCCCGTCGCTGGTTTCAACTAAGAACCGGGCATCCTCGGTGCTTCACGACTCTGGCTTTGGCTCCTTCTTCGGGGGTCTCCCACGCCTGACGGTCCCTTTTCGGGATTCCCGTTCCAGCTTAGCCTTCAGCTTGTCCGGGTGTGCAGCGTAGTAGGCAGCCCAACGCGCCTTTGCAGCGACACTGGAAG
>DATIQH010000424.1:0-3241 GCA_035471155.1 Nitrospiraceae bacterium
GTCATCACCGAGCTCGACTCAGTTCCCGGAGGAATCGGATTAACCGGAGCGTTGACGGAGATCTACAGTCAATGGTCATTGGGCGATGGTCGCCCCCTGGAGATCGTGGGAGGCATCGAGGGGATGGTACGGGGATTTGCAGCTATGGTCAAAGCCCAGCTCGGCCAGCAGAGCGGATGCGTCGCAATTCTGATGTCGGAAGAAGCCAAAGACTACCGTCCGGAAATGACGTGGCTCGCGACCCGGCTTCGAGCGATCAGTCTTGACGCCCATTGCGTAGAACCTCGCCAGATTCGATTCACTGAAGAGGGCCTCTGGATCAGCGGCGAGGGAATGGACCGGCCGATCGCTCTGATCTATCGCTTCTACGAATTATTCGATCTCTTGAACATCCCCAAATCCGAACTCATCCAATATGCGGTCAAAAAGGACCGAGTCGCCGTCACGCCCCCATACAAGCCGGCGTTGGAAGAAAAGCTCGCCTTTGCGCTCCTCCATCACCCGGCCTTGCGGCCCTTCTGGGAGCAGGCATTGGGCCAGGAGGTCTTTCTGCACTTGACGACGATCATGCCGCGTACATGGATCCTCGATCCTGCGCCGATCCCTCCGTCCGCGACAATTCCAGGCTTAGCTATCGGTGGACGGGCCGTGATGAGCTGGGGGGATCTGACCGCGGCAACCCAGAAAGAACGGCACTTCGTGATCAAGCCATCGGGATTTTCTGAACTGGCCTGGGGCAGCCGGGGCGTATCGGTCGGACACGATATGCCCCAGGGCGAATGGGCCGGCGCCATCGACAAGGCCCTGGCTTCTTTTCCTCAAACACCCTATATCCTGCAAGAGTTTCACAAGGGCCGCCTGTACGAACTCGACTACTTCGATCCCGTGGGCGGTGAGATGAACCGCATGTCCGGCCGCGCCAGGCTCTCGCCTTATTATTTCGTGAGTGGCGAAACGACCGAACTGGCTGGTATCCTGGCGACCATCTGCCCGGCGGATAAAAAAGTGATTCACGGGATGAAAGACGCTGTTATGGTGCCCTGCGCGGTCGCACAGGAACAGTCCGAAAGTCATAAAGTCTGAATGTCATAAGGCCGGTATCTGTTTCTTAATGATGCCTCTAAGACTTGATGACTTTCGACTTGCCGACTGAACGTTTATGGCAATGACCCTCTATCACGTCGCCTGGTGTCCCGACTGTGAAGCGGTGCGCAGAAAACTGGCGGACCTCCGCATCGAATACGAGCAGGTCGTCGTGCCGGACTTTCGCCCGATGCGCAAAGTGGTCCACGAAGTTTCAGGCCAATATTATGTCCCGGTCCTCAAGGACGGAGACACCGTGCTGACAGAAACGGACGACATTCTCGATCATCTGGATCAGATGTACGGCCAGGAACGGATCACCGGCAGCTAGCGCCTGCAGGCTTGCTGATTCCTCGACGGCAGCAGCAAAGGAGACCGCATGGAAGCATGGAGACGCATACTCGCCGACAGCATAGTGAAGCCAAAAGATTTGGCGAGCCGGCTCGGTGTCGATGCGAAAGAAATCGAAGCCATCGTGGGCGACTATCCGATGCGCATTACCCCCACAGTAATGGCGACGATCAAAGAAAAAGGCGACGCCATTTGGAAACAGGTGGTTCCGGACATCGCGGAGATGGACGACTTCGAAGCGCAAGACGACCCTCTCGAAGAAGACCTCATGAGTCCGGTCCCGCATCTTGTTCATCGGTATCCGGATCGTGTCCTCTTGATGGTGACAAACCAGTGCCCGATCTATTGCCGGTTCTGCACGAGAAAACGGCTGGTCGGGAAACCGGGATTCCTCAAGAAAGGGGAGCTCGACCAGGCCATCGCTTACCTGCGCGAGCATACAGAAGTGCGCGACGTCATTCTCTCCGGCGGCGACCCCTTGCTCTTGCCGGATTATTTATTGGAACGGATCCTCAAAGCCCTGCGGACCATCCCGCATCTGGAACTGATTCGCCTCGGCTCTCGAGTGCCCGGCACGTTGCCGGAACGGATCACCCCGGAATTCTGCGCGATCGTGAAGAAGTATCATCCTGTGTATATGAACTTGCATTTCAATCACCCGGACGAGCTCACTCCGGAAGTGAAAGCCGCCTGCGGAATGTTGGCCGATGCCGGGGTGCCGCTCGGCGCGCAAACCGTGCTGCTCAAAGGCGTCAACGACGATCCGGACATCATGAAACGGTTGATGCATCAACTCCTGCTCGCTCGCATCAAACCCTACTACCTCTACCAGGCAGACCTGACCAAGGGCACGAATCATTTCCGCACTCCGGTCGAGACGGGGCTGAACATTATCAAGTCGTTGCAAGGCCATACCAGCGGAATGGCGGTTCTGCACTTCGTCATCGATGCGCCGGGCGGGGGCGGCAAGATCCCCTTGCTCCCCGGCGACTACATGGTGCACATGGATGCCGCAGGGGTTCTCTTGAAGAACTATGAGAACAAGGCCTTCCACTATCCGCAACCGCAGCAAGGATCTGCGCGGGAACTGCCGATGGTCAGCGCAGCGCCGGCGCTGGAATCGTGCGGCAATGGAGCGCACGACGACCTGTGAGCACTGGCGCCATGCAGGGCATTCTGCCCTACCAACAGATTACGCAGCTGATCGCGAGCGGCGCCATCCACGCCGACGTGCCGATCGAAGACCGGCAGATCCAGCCGGCCAGCCTCGATCTGCGTCTCGGGCGCAAGGCCTATCGGCTGATCAGCAGCTTTCTTCCTGAATTGTCCGAGATCACAAGCCGGCTCAACGTCCTGGACTTCTACCAATCCGACCTCGTGATGTACGAGATGGACCTGACCGAGGGGGCCATCCTCGAAAAAGGCCACGTCTATTTGGTTCCGCTCTTGGAACGCGTGGCGTTACCCAAAGCCCTTCGAGCACGGACCAATCCCAAAAGCACGACCGGACGGCTGGACGTCTTTACCCGCGTCGTGACAGATCTCAACACCGGATTCGATGAGATCCGAGCCGGCTATTCCGGTCCCCTCTATTTGGAAATCGTTCCTCGCTCGTTCGCGATCAAGGTGAAGACCGGATATTCCCTCAATCAAATTCGCTTCGTCCGCGGCGACGCCACCGTGTCAGACCGGTCGCTTCAGACACTCCACACACGAGAGCCCCTGCTCTACCACAACCTCCCTGCACAGCATGCGCTGGGCGCCCGCGATCTCCGAACGGATCGCGGCCTGTTTCTCCGCATCGATC
>DATIQH010000425.1:0-2466 GCA_035471155.1 Nitrospiraceae bacterium
ATTGGCCGAAACCGGTTACCGGCATATGAACGAGGATGTGATCCGGGAGTATCACGTGAGCAATGGCGAAGTGGACGGGGAGGTTCTCTGTCAGGAGAGCGAAATCCGCCGGAGAATTGAACGTTATCGTGGTGGACGGCCACTTTCCTCATTGAAAGGGCAGACGGTCATCCTGGTGGACGATGGTATCGCGACAGGGGCGACGTTCTATGCGTCGCTGGGCGCCCTGCTCAAAGCGGAAACGGCGAAGATCGTTGCCGCAGTGACGGTCGCGCCGCCACGGGTATTGGCCGAATTGAAGATGCTTGTCGATGAGGTTGTAGTCCTGCACACGTCCGAGTGGTTCTTCGGGATCGGCCAGTTCTATGAACAGTTTCCTCAGGTCGAGGATGAAGAGGTGATCGCGTGCCTGGAGAACGTCCGCAGGATGCTGATATCGGAGAGGAAACACACGATATGAAGATTCTCTGCGCTATCGATGGTTCTCGTCACTCCCAGTGGGCTTTAGACTGGCTGCCGCACATGTGCAGTCCGGGCGACTGCTCACTGTTGTTGGTCCATGCGATCGATATGACTCAGTTCAGATCCCTGTCGAAGCTGGATCGGAAAACCTGGTCGGCATTGGTGAACGTCTTGGAGTATTCGCTCGAAGGTGCGGCGGGGGTGCTGGAAACGGCAGAGTTAAAAGCCTCCACTTCGTGGGGTGTGGTCCGAGCCAAACTCTTGCGCGGAAGTCCGGCTGCGGCGATCGCCCGCTCCGCCAAGCGGGAGCAGGCCGATCTCCTCGTCATTGGGTCGCGAGGAGTGACCGAGTTTCAACCGATGCTGTTAGGCACGGTCTCGAGGAAGTTGCTGATGCAGGCTCCCTGTCCCGTGCTTGTGGTCAAGAAGCCGGCGACTGCACTCAAGCGAGTCCTGCTCGGTGCGGATGGCTCCATTGAGTCATGGGAAGCGGTCGCATGGTTGAAACGGTTGCCCGAACACAGTCGTCCGGCTGTGACAGTCGCCAGTGTGATTCCTCCTCTCCCTCTGGAAAGCCTTCGTGTCCCTTCTCGGGCTCTCGCGGTGGGCAATCAGATCGAGGGAGTGCTCAGACGTGAAGCTCAAAAACTCGCAACCCGAGTCGCAGGCACATTGAAGAAAGCCGGATTCTCCGTGAAAGGAATGGTGCTGTCCGGGCCTCCAGGAGCTGAGCTCGTCACGCTCGCCGCGCGCGAGCGTGCCAACCTCATCGTCGTCGGGTCCCGCAGCGGACGTAGTCCTCACGAGTATTTCATGGGGAGCGTGGCCGATACGGTGGTGAAACACGCGTCTTGTTCGGTCTTGGTCTACAGAGGGTAGAAGCGTATGGCCTTTGAGATGAGCAGCCCGGCATTCAAGGATGGCAATGCCATCCCACGCCGCTATACGTGCGACGGGGAGGACTTATCGCCTCCGCTCCATTGGAGTGTACCGCCTGCCGAGACGAAGAGTTTCGTTATCATTGCGGATGATCCCGACGCACCGGTCGGCACATGGGTGCACTGGGTGATCTATGATATTCCTCTCGACCTGCGTGGGCTTACGGAGGGTGTTCCTGCCAAGGAGCGTTTGTCCAACGGAGCATTACAAGGCCTGAACGACTTCAAGCGGGTCGGTTATGGCGGGCCCTGCCCTCCGCCGGGCAAGCCCCATCGGTACTACTTCACGCTTTATGCGTTGGATGTCACGTTGAGTCTAAAGCCTCGCGCGACCAAGGCTCTGGTATTGGACGCGTGCAAGGGACATATCTTGGCAGAGGCGAAGCTCATGGGATGGTTCGGGAGATAGCAGGATGCTGAAAAAGTCCGCCAACTTTCAGGAAGGTTTAGGTTGAGGTCAAGGCTGAAAAAAAGAGTCTGACCCTCGCGCAACCCTGACTTCGACCGCAGCCTATCTCTGAAGCTGCGGTCTTGCTGAACGGACTTTTTGAGCATCCTGCGGGCCGTTTGTTTTTTGAATTTCAGCGAAGAGAATGGGCTTGCTATGCAGATCGCATTGACAGGGGATGTGATGCTGGGCCGGCTGGTGGATCAGTATGTGATCCAAAATCAGTCGATCAGGCCGGACAGGATGTGGAGCGATGTGTTGCCGCTGATGCTCAAGGCGGATCGACGGCTGATCAATCTGGAATGTGTGATCAGCAGCCGGGGGAACGAGTGGAAGCCCGACTCCAAAGCCTTTCATTTTCGTGCCCATCCCCGCGCAATCGACTTCCTTCGTGCCGCCAAGATCGACTGCGTGACCTTGGCCAACAATCACGTGTTGGATTATGGCACGGATGCGCTGCTCGAATGTCTTGCCTTGCTGGATCGAGCGGGCATCAAGCGGACGGGAGCCGGTGTTTCACTCGCCGAGGCCCTCACGCCGGCCATTCTGGACTTGCCGCAAGGCCGTCTCGGAGTCGTCTCCCTTACGGACAACGAGCCGGATTGGGAGGCGGGGGAA
>DATIQH010000426.1:0-9743 GCA_035471155.1 Nitrospiraceae bacterium
GGTCAGATTGTTCTTCTTGAGCAGATCGATCAGTTCCTGGATCTGCCTGTTCTGTTGTCCAGACAGTAGAGGTGTCCCTTGCTCGCCTTGGGGAGTGGCAAAGGCCTGTGTGAGGATGATCGGTCTCCTACCCTGCTTCGTCTTGCTGGAAGCCCGCTTGCTCACCGAACTCGCTCCACGTACTCTCGTGTCCGGGTATCGATTTTAATCACGGTTCCTGTTTCCAAATAGAGGGGGACCTTGATCGTGGCGCCGGTTTCAAGGGTGGCCAGCTTGGTGCCGCCTGTGGCGGTGTCGCCACGGAACCCCGGTTCGGTATCGCTGACTTTCAGCTCGATAAAGTTCGGCAGCTCGACGTCGATCGGGCGATGTTCGTACACGAGAATTTTCACCGTCATATCTTCTTTCAAGAGGTCCGCGTTTCCGCCGAGCTTGCCCTTCTCGAACGTCAGTTGCTCAAAGGTCTCTGTATCCATGAAGGTATAGGCATCGTCAGTCGCATAGAGGAATTGCATGGTCCGTTCCTCGAGATCCGGCTCTTCGAACCGTTCTCCGGACCGGAAGGTGCGATCCAGGACATTGCCTGACAGATAGCTCTTGAGCTTGGTGCGCACGAAGGCTCCGCCTTTGCCCGGTTTTACATGTTGAAACTCAACGATATAAAAGGGCTGGTTATCGACCATGAGGCGCACGCCACCGCGAAAATCGGTCGTGGATATCACTCGGTACTCCCTTCAAACTGTAAAAAGCCGTTCGACCGGCTTCGTTATGATCTCGTTCCTTTTGCCGCGCGTCGGGATGTCGCCGATACGGTCGTCTTCTTCTGGCGTCTGGAAGAGGTCAGAAGATCGTGCAGCCCACGGAGCGCGAGGAGGTAGCCGATCGGGCCCAAACCTGAAATTTGCCCGATCGCGACCCCTGCGATGTAGGAACGATGACGAAATTCTTCCCGTTGGTACACATTGGATAGATGCACTTCAACGGTCGGAAGACCGACCGCGGCAATGGCATCCCGGATTGCGACGCTTGTATGCGTATAGGCAGCCGGGTTAATGATAATCCCATCGTATCCCGTTCCAGCTTCTTGAATCCAGGTGACGAGTTCACCCTCGCTATTCGATTGGCGCGGATCTACCTCCACGGCCAACTCTTCCGCCAACTTCATGATGGCTGAGTCGATGGCGTCGAGAGACAGGGTGCCGTATATGGACTGTTCCCTAGTCCCGAGAAGATTGAGATTGGGACCGTGTAAGACTCGTATTCGTAGCATGTCTTCTGTTCACATACTGGATACGCGAGGACCATTCGAGGTGACAGGGTTCAGCAGCGCGGCATTGTAGCAGTCCGCCTCAGACCGGTCAAACATGTGAATAGTATTAAGAAACCTTGGGGCGCGGCTCGTTCGTAGCGTCTCGATCATGACGACGTGACTTGATACTGTGAAGCCAGGATTCCAGTTGCGCCACAACTTCAGCATGGGGCAATGGAGGAGTCTCCTGTATCGTGTCGATTGGCTCCGTTGTTGCCGCAAGTGGGTCGGTCAATGCGACATGGGGTTCTGCCGGTGTTGAAGCCAACAGGTCTTGGAGTGAGGCTGTGCGTTCTGCGGAAGTAGGCGGCTCAGCCATTGTCTGAGCTGCGCGGTCTTGCGCGGTTGGAGCCGCCGATTTCGGCCGTTCTTGTTCCTTGTGTTGTTTCGGCGATCCGCCAAGAGCAGTTTGGACTGAGAGCGCTTCTTCATCGCGCGGATTGACAGCCAGGATAACGGCACAGGATTGCAGCGCCGAATCGTTCAGCCCCTGGCTCTGGTAGATCTTGATTAAGGTGCGATGCGCGCGCAGATTTTCCGGGCTCAACTTGACGGATTCTTCCAGAATCGCCTTGGCTTTCAGGGACTGCCCCATATGGTCATAGGCGCGTCCAAGCGCGACCATGGCGGTAATGAAGCCGGGATATAGTTTCAGGCCGTCTTCAAGAACGCCGGCGGCTTCCTGCCACATGCCGACTTTTCCATACTCTTCAGCCAGCGGCATGAACGCTTTGGAATGTGGATCTTTGGCCAGCTGGGTAGCCAGTCGATCGATTGCCAGGGCGTTCTCAGCGGCATATTGATCCTGAGCCATGGGTAGCTAGCCTCCTCCCATATTAGCCGGCTTGGGGGATTCGCTGGATTGTCGGGCACGGAGCAGTTCGTGAGCCCGGTTCAAAATCGCATCGGCGAGCGCTCGTTTTGGCATCAGAGGCAATTCTGTCACGCTCCCCTGCCTGTCAATCAATGTGGCCGTGTTCTGATCGCTACCGAATCCCGCTCCTTCTATCGTGATATCGTTTGCCACAATGAGATCAAGCCCTTTTGCCGTGAGCTTCTCTTTCGCATGGGCGATCAGATCGCTTGTCTCAGCAGCGAAGCCAACCAAGAGTTGCGTGGTTCGTTGTGCAGATAAGGAGGTCAGGATATCCGTCGTGCGTTCAAGATCGATCGTTTGGCCGGTCCGTCCTTGTTTCTTTATTTTTTGTGAGGCAGGGTGCCTGGGGCGAAAATCCGCCACAGCGGCGGCCATGACGATAGCAGTCGACCACGCGAGGCGCGCCGACAAGGCTTTCCACATTTCTTCAGCCGTGGCAACCGGCACGACTTCGACACCTTTCGGAACCGGCAAGGCGGTGGGACCTGTGACGAGGACCACTTGAGCCCCCCTCGCTTGGACGGCTTCGGCAATCGCATAGCCCATTTTGCCGGAAGAGCGGTTTGAAATGAATCGCACCGGATCAATCGGTTCTTGTGTCGGGCCTGCAGAAACCAGAACGCGGTGTCCTTGCCAATCACATTGTGGAACCAGCGCGGTCTGAATGGCTTCCAGAATGACGGTTTCCTCCGCCAATCGACCTTCG
This sequence comes from Nitrospiraceae bacterium, assembly GCA_035471155.1. GTDB lineage: Bacteria > Nitrospirota > Nitrospiria > Nitrospirales > Nitrospiraceae > Palsa-1315. The sequence goes on from DATIQH010000426.1 coordinate 2,893, forward strand.
CCGATCCGGCCGGACGCGAGCGGGCCTATTTCCGGATCCACCACGATCGCTCCCCTTGCACGTAACGTCCCTACGTGTTCTATGACAGAGGGGTGGGTCCACATCCCTCCGTCCATGGCAGGGGCCACGATGAGCGGGCACTGCGAAGTCAGGAGCATGGTTGAGAGTAGATCGTCGCCCAACCCCAACGCGACCTTTGCAAGACAATTGGCCGTGGCCGGCGCAATGACGATCGCATCTGCCTGTGCGGGCAATGACAAGTGTTTCATCTCCTGATGCGCTTCGAACACATCCGTCGAGACGGGATGGCCGGAGAGCACTTCGAACGTCAACGGGGTGACGAACTTTGTGGCCGATTGCGTCATGACAACGCGCACCACCGCTCCTTCGCGGAGCAAAGTCCGGAGCAAGGAGACAGCCTTATAGGCCGCAATGCTGCCGGTTACGCCGAGCACAATCTGCTTCCCGATCAACATCTAACTCCTCTTACTCCTCGCTCTCACCCACCGCGGGTTTCGGACTATCGTCGACATAGACACTCAGTTCTTTCTTGATCTCCTTGGCATCGTCGCCGGTCATCAAGGCAACTCGCTCCATTTCGCCTTCCTTGCCGCGCTTCGATTCTTTCATGGCATCCCGCGCTTCTTGGCCGACGAGGTATGTGATCTGCCCCCGGAGGACTTCGTCAAGCGCGATCGTCGTTTCTTTGGTGAAGCGTGACGGGGCATGACGTGATCCCTGGACGATATGCTTCGCCCGCTGGGCCGTAATGATCGCCAACCTGTGGCGTGAGTCAAATTGATCTGCTGTGTATTGGGGCAAAAGTCTCAACATGTCGATCATGGACGCGGTACTCCTCTGGGTTAGGGAAGATCTTTGCGATCTTCGGGTTTTTGTTCATCGTCAAGAATGAAATTGCTCTCGAGCCAGCTCATATTCAAACGTTTCGTCTTCAAACGTTCGGACCAAAAAATGCTTTCGAGGTCGCGAAGGGAACGGTCGAGGTCTTCATTTCGGACAATATAGGCATATTCCCGGTAGCTCCACACTTCTTCTTTCACTTTGTTGAGCCGCCGCTGAATCTCTTCGGCGGTATCGGAGGCCCTGGTTTGGAGTCGCGCCCGGAGCGCTGCCATCGAGGGAGGAAGAATAAAGATCGACACTGAATCCTCGAACCGTTTCTTGACTTGCATCGCTCCTTGCACATCGATCTCCAGCAACACATCGAATCCCTGTTCGATTTTTTCGTCCAGCGACTTCCGCGGCGTTCCGTAGAGATGTCCGTAGACATACGCCCACTCGACAAATTCATTTCGCTCGATCATGTCCCGAAATGGCTGTTCTCCGATGAAATAATATTCGCGGCCGTGCTCTTCGCCCGGCCGCGGCTTCCTCGTCGTATAGGAAATCGAATGCCACAGTCCCGGCAAATTCGTCGCGAGTTGCTTGCAGAGCGTGGTTTTTCCCGTTCCGGAAGGCGCGGAGATAATGAAAAGAATTCCGCGCCTATCCATCGAAGACCGTGGCTGATCGGACGCTTGCGCCGGCGAGCCGGTTGTGGTTGCTGAGTTCATTCGACGTTTTGCACCTGTTCGCGAATGCGTTCCAATTCAGCCTTCATCTGGACGACATGACCGGCGATTTCCGCATCGTTGGCTTTTGAGCCTATGGTATTGACTTCACGCCCGATTTCCTGGAGCAGGAAATCAAGTGTTTTCCCCACAGCATCCCTACGGCTTAGCGTTTGCTCAAACTGTACCATATGCGAGTCCAATCTGACTATTTCTTCCGTAATATCGCCACGATCTGCATAGACCGCCAACTCCTGATAGAGCCGGGAAGGGTCAGGAATTTCCGAGCCCAGTAGTTTCTCCACGCGAGCACGCATTTTGTCAAAACTCTCCTGAGCCAACAGCGGAGTCCGCGCGACGACACGGGTTTTATGCCCGCGGATCGTCTGAATCCGTGCGCGCATATCCTCTGCCAGCGCCTTCCCTTCGCGCGCTCGCATCCCCTCTAGATCCGTGAGTGCCTGGGTCGTCAGTTGTTGCGCGATCTTCGCCAGTTTCGGATCTTCTGCCGGTTGATCCGATACCGACAGCACGTCGCGGAGTCCCGCCATGAGCGCGATGTCAATGGAGCCGCTCAGTTTCAGGGATTTTTTGAGGGTCCTGAGGGCGTGATGGTACTGTTTTGCGAGAGCCTGGTCAAGATTGACGCTTCCGACACGACCTTTGCCGGCCTGGACGGTTACAGTGATATCGATGCGGCCGCGAGTGCACTGCTGTTGGATGGATTTTTTAAAGGAATCTTCGAGGTGGCTTAATGACCGGGGCAGACGGCAGGCGATTTCAAGAAAACGATGGTTGACGGAGCGCATCTCCACCGTCACGGACCCATCTTGCCAGGGCGCCTGTCGTCGTCCGAAACCAGTCATGCTTCGAATCATTGGGGACCTTTCTCTTTCCATGGACAGTGCCGGTAGATCGGACAGGCACTGCATCGGGGCTTTCTCGCAAGGCATACATAGCGGCCATGCAGTAACAATCGCTGAGAAACCGGCGTCCACTGGGATTTTGGCAGGAGCTGCTGCAGGTCCTGCTCGACCAGATCAGGATTGTCTGATCGGGTCAGGCCGAGTCTCTTCGCCACGCGCTTTACATGGGTGTCGACAACTATGCCGGGCTTGCCGAAGGCATTCCCGAGAATGACATTCGCCGTTTTTCTGCCAACTCCCGGCAGGGCGATCAACTCTTCCATCGTCTGGGGAACCTGTTCCCCGAAGCGTTCAGTTACGGCTTTGCCACAGGCGACGAGATGTTTCGCTTTGTTTTTAAAGAAACCGGTGGAACGAATGATCTCTTCGATCTCAGGAAGATGGGCTGCAGCCAGTGCAGCCGGGTGCCGATACCGCTGAAAGAGCAATGGCGTGACCTGGTTGACTCGCTGGTCGGTGCACTGGGCGGAAAGAATTGTTGCCACCAGTAATTCCCAAGGGGAACGATGGTCGAGTTCCATCTTCGGATTTGGCATTGTGCGCTGGAGTGTCTTCGCAATCTCTCGAAGATACTTTCGGTGATCTGACGATGGTGGCGATTTCGTGGTCATGCGTGATCCGGAAGGTTTGGATTGTGCAGCGGGTTAAGGACGAGATGCAAGTGTGTCTGACGGGGTTGCCGATTTCTGGAGAAAACTGCCCACGGGAACGAGCCTCGCCAGGCGTGCTTCCAAATGAGCGATGAGCCCTGGCAAGGTCTCTGGATGCAGCGCCGAGATCCCGATCGCGCCATGGCGCCGACAGAGCGCTTCTGCTTGCCCGGTCGGAAGCTGGTCGCACTTATTGAAAATCAGAACCTGTGGGACCTGATCGAGCGCGAGGCTTTGGAGTACGTTATTGACCGATGTGATATGGGCATCCATATCCTTGGCGCCTGCATCGACTACATGCAACAGGAGATCGGCATCGCGTAGCTCATCCAATGTCGTTCTGAAGGCTGCTATGAGATCTTTTGGAAGGTCACGGATAAATCCCACTGTGTCGGTAAGGATCACTTCTCGGCCATGGGGAAAATGCAGCCTGCGGCTCGTGGTATCGAGCGTTTCAAAAACGCGTGGCGCTGTGCTCACCTGGCTATTCGTCAATACATTGAGCAATGTCGACTTGCCTGCGTTCGTGTAGCCTACGATGGACAGGACTGGAAATGCTTGTCTGACGCGGCGCGATCGACGGTGGTCCTGGTGACGGGCAAAGCCAGTAATCTCTCGCTCTAAATGATCGATGCGCTCTCTGATGCGACGGCGGTCCGTTTCGAGCTTCGTTTCACCGGGACCTCTGCTACCGATCCCCCCGCCCAGGCGCGAGAGGCTTGTTCCCTGGCCGGAGAGACGGGGGAGCAGATACCGAAGTTGCGCCAACTCGACTTGCACCTTGCCTTCTCGGCTATGCGCTCGTTGTGCAAAAATGTCGAGAATCAATTGAGTGCGATCGATAACGGTGAGGTCGGTGATCTCCTCAATGGCGCGCAGCTGCGCAGGGGCCAAATCTTGATCAAAGATGAGCAGGTCTGCGCCCTTTTGCATGGCTTGCATCAGCACGTCCTTGAGTTTGCCGCTTCCCAATTGGAACCGATGGTGGCCGCTCTGTGTGCGTTGCACTAAGCGGTCGATCACGGTGAGATCTGCCGAGGAAGCCAGTTCAGCCAACTCGGTAAGGCGTTCCTCTTGATCGGCCTTGCTCTTGGGCGAGGCGCTCACGAGGATGGCGGTCTGCCTCTGAGCCATCGTGTGAGACCCGCTCTGACGTTGAAGGTCTGATTCCAGTTCACGGATGAATGTTTCGAAGCTCACCGGACATTGATGCGCCGGCGTAGGCGCCAGGAGCGTATAGAGTTGCCCCTGAGGGCTGGGTGGATTCAGATGGGCCAGAGAGAGTAATCCTGGCTCACCCTTGGAGGTAACGGCCAGGGTTCCAATCATGTCGAGCCGGAGGAGACCCAGTAAGGTGAGGTCTTCTTGCGTAAGGGGCTGCTCCTTTAGCTGGGAGCGTATCAGACGAAGGCCCCGCAGGGATCGTGGACTTGCGCGAAAGGTGGCCAGAGTGGTTGGCGATGGCTCGGCCCCGGCGCCGACCAGCACGTCTTGAACTGCGCCGCGCCTTGTGATGACCAGTCCGATGGGGCGCCGAATCTCATGAGTAAACTGCGCGAGGGTTTTTGCCGCTTCCGCCGACAGCACTTCATCTACAGGCATGCGTCGGCGATACAGCCGCTCAAGCATTGAGAGTTGGCCAGCGCGGAGACCGAGGACCTGTCCGTGAATTTCTGGAATGGGAGTCGTATCCTTATCGTCGCCGGTTAATGTGTCTGTGCGAATGACGAAACCATCGAAGCGTGGGCGTCGATCGTAAGAGGTGCGCGGAGTCCTGCGAGAAGAGCCTGTCTCCCTGCCGAGGCGATCATCGCGGCGTTATCTGTACAGTAGGCCAGTGGAGGAAGACTGAGCTGCACGTTCTCGGAAGCCGCTCGTTGCTGGAGCAGCAACCGTAATCGAGAATTGGCGGAGACCCCTCCGACAACGGCCAACGCACGAGCACCGGATGACTGAACTGCGGCAAAAGACTTTTTGACTAAGACTGCCACAATAGCCTCCTGATACCCGGCTGCTAAATTCGCAGCTTGTGCCGTGCGATATTGCTCATTCACTGCTTGAAGTTTATAGAGCAAAGACGTTTTCAAACCGCTGAAACTAAAATTGAGACTCCCCTTCTTGAGATAGGAACGGGGAAAGGCAATGGCCTCCGGATTTCCCTGTCGAGCCAAGCGATCGATGGCTGGCCCTCCGGGATACTCCAGCCCAAGCAACTGTGCGCCTTTGTCAAATGCCTCCCCTGCCGCATCGTCTTTGGTCGCGCCAAGAAGCCGGCAGTGCCCGCTTGGCTCCTTAAAATAAAGATGGGTGTGTCCACCCGATACAACCAGAACGACACAGGGTAGCGGAAAAGCCGGGTCTTGCAACCAGGCGGAGGCGATGTGGCCCTCAAGGTGGCTGACACCGACCACGGGAATATTCAAGGCATAGGCAAGCGCTTTGGCATAATTGACCCCGACGAGTAACGCACCTGCCAAACCTGGTCCCTGGGTGACGGCGATTCCGGTGAGATCCTTCCATACAAGACCGGCTTGTTGCAGCGCCTCAGATGCGACATCTTCAATCGACTCAATATGGGCACGGGAGGCGAGTTCGGGGACGACACCACCGAATCGCCGATGAACGGCATGCTGTGACGTAATGATGTTGGAGAGGACGGCGCCGTCTGCGGCAAGCACCGATGCAGCCGTTTCATCGCAGGATGTTTCGATTCCAAGAATGGGGCCCGGCATCCAGGTTGATGTGGCTCGTTCAATGGCGTCTATCATTACATACTTCCCGATCACAGCAACTGGTCGGCAACAGATGCATGGCTCACCGAGGTTAAATAACACGGCCCTTGTGGCCGCTGGCGCCACAAGGGCCGTGTCGTACTCTATACGACAGCGTCGCGCAGGCAATAGGGCTGAGGATTAGACGCCAGCCATCGCCTCCTGTTCGATGAATGCCGGCGCGCCGTCGCGAAGCACGACGCGGATCTTTCGGCATTCCTTGAATCGTCCTCTGATCATTTCTTCGGAGAGCGGATCACCGATCGCGCGCTGAATCGTTCGGCGCATCGGCCTTGCTCCGTAGAGCGGCTCGTAGCCTTCCTTGATCAACCATTGCTTGACATCGTCCTCGACCTCGATCTCCACGCCCTTGTCGAGCAGACGAAGATTGAGTTCGCCCAGTAGAATATCGAGAATGTTGTAGAGGTGCGTTTTGTCCAACTGATGGAATACCACGATCTCATCGATCCGGTTGAGGAACTCAGGACTGAACGAGCGACGCAATTCTCCCAAGACCTCTTCCTTCTTATGGCGCTCCTGATCGCCTTCTGTGCTCTGGAACCCAAGCGAAACTCCCTTTTGGATCATCTTGGTTCCGATATTGGAGGTCATGATGATGACGCAATTCTTGAAGTCCACTTTGCGACCGAGGCTGTCAGTTAGCACTCCATCATCCAATACTTGCAGCAGAATATTGAACACATCAGGATGGGCTTTTTCGATCTCGTCAAAGAGGACCACTGAATAGGGCCGACGCCGCACGCGCTCGGTCAATTGGCCGCCTTCTTCATAACCGACGTACCCCGGAGGAGCTCCGAAAAGCCGCGAACTGGTGAACTTTTCCTGGTACTCAGACATGTCGATCCGAATAAGTGAGTCTTCACTGTTGAAGAGGAACTCCGCGAGCGTCCTTGCCAACTCGGTTTTCCCTAC
>DATIQH010000427.1:0-10269 GCA_035471155.1 Nitrospiraceae bacterium
CCTTCTTCAAGGCGCTCTTGTTTCTCACGGCCGGATCAGTCATTCATGCGCTCTCGGGTGAACAAGACATTCGAAAGATGGGCGGTCTCAGCTCGAAGATCCCCTGGACTCATCGGCTTTTTTTGATCGGCACGGTCGCTATTGCTGGCATTCCGCCGCTGGCAGGCTTCTGGAGCAAAGACGAAATTCTCGCCCACGCCTTCACGCATCACCACTATCTGCTCTATGGGCTGGCCGCTCTCGGTGCGCTCTTGACCTCCTTCTATATGTTCCGCCTGATCTATTTGACATTTTATGGCGCCTCTCGCATGGACCATCATACGGCGGAGCATGTCCATGAGTCTCCGATGGTGATGGTCGCTCCGCTCATGGTGTTAGGCCTGCTGTCCATTCTCGGCGGGTTTGTGGGGTTTCCTCCTGAACATGGCTGGCTCCATCAATTCCTTGCACCGGTCGCAGGCCTGGGAGGGGAACATGACGTGAGCACCGGACTCGTACTGATGCTCATGATGGTGGCCACAGGCATTGCGTTATTAGGCTGGGGCCTCGCGCACTATTTCTATAGTGTGAATCTCTCGGCGCCGGATCGCCTGGCCGCACAGTTTCAGGCTGGCTACAGGATCTTGCTCAACAAGTACTACGTCGATGAACTCTATGACTTGTTGTGGGTAGAGCCGACCAAGAAGTTGGGCCACCTGCTCGACTGGTTCGACCGCATCGTGATCGATGGCCTCGTGCACGGAGTCGCAAAACTGGCAGACTTGGTTGCGGCCGGTTCGACATGGGCGGAAAAGTACGTGATCTACGGGGGCCTTAATGTGATCGGATACGGCAACCATCTCGCCGCGCGCCAGTGGCGGCAGTTGCAGAGCGGGATGGTGCATCATTATGCCGCCGTGATTGTGGCAGGTATTTTCCTGCTCGCCGTTATCATTCAGCTCATCATGCAATTGTAAAGCACTGAGATGTTAGAAGAACTGGCGTCCACATTTCCGATTCTCAGCTGTATCCTGTTTCTCCCCGTCATCGGGGGGGTCGTGCTATGGCTGTTCGACGACGAGGATATGATCCGGACCTCCGCCTTGACGATCGCCCTCTTGGAGTTGGCCCTCTGCATATTCGTGCTGTTGCGATTCATTCCTGAATCGGCCGCCATGCAGTTTTCCGAACACGTACCCTGGATTCCCGCTCTTGGAATCAGCTATCACCTCGCGGTGGATGGGATCAGCATCCTCTTCGTCGGACTCACCGCATTCCTTTCCGTCCTGGTCATCATCTATTCCTGGGATACGGTCCGTCATCAAGTGAAGCTCTATATGATGGCGCTTCTGGCCCTTGAGACGACCACGATGGGGGTTTTTCTCTCCATCGACTTGATCCTCTTTTTCGTGTTCTGGGAACTGATGCTGATCCCCAGTTATTTTCTCATCAAACTCTGGGGCGGAGGAGCGGAGCGGCATTATGCCGCGCTGAAATTCGTGCTCTATACCTTGCTCGGCAGCGTCTTCATGTTGGTGGGCATCGCCCTCTTGGACATCAATTATCACCAGTGGGCGACGCTGCGCCATATGGAGCCGACCTATTCGTTCGATCTGTTGGCACTGCTCTCCGTTCCGATTCCGCTGAGCCAGCAAATCCTCATTTTCTGGCTTTTGTTCCTCGGCTTCGCATTCAAGGCTCCGGTGTTTCCTTTCCACACCTGGCTTCCAGACGCTCTACTTGAAGGTCCGATCGGCATGGCGGTGGTGCTGGCCGGGTTGAAGCTCGGGACGTTCGGCTTCATCCGGTTCAGCATTCCGTTGCTTCCGGACGCATCGAAAAGCCAGACCGTCATCTCAATCGTCATGGCGCTTGGACTGGCGGCGATTCTCTACGGGGCCGTTATGGCGTTGGTCCAGCAAGACTTTCGCAGGCTCCTCGCATTCAGCAGCATCAGTCACCTCGGGTTCGTGGTGATCGGCCTGTTTGCCCTCAACTATCAGGGGCTTCAGGGCAGCCTCCTCACCATGATCAATTTGGGGTTCAGCACGGCCGGGTTGTTCTTTATTGCGGGCTTTCTCTATACAAGGCAGCAGAATACCCAACTGGGCTCATTCGGAGGGATGGCCAAACAGACCCCTTTGCTCGCAAGCTTTTTCTTATTCATTGGGTTGGCGTCGATCGGTCTGCCCGGCACCAACGGCTTCGTCGGCGAGTTCCTTATCCTCCTGGGAACCTTCAAGGCCAATTGGTTGTACGGCGGGATTGCAGTCACCGGAGTCATCTTGGGCGCAGCCTATTTTCTTTGGTACTACGAACGGTCGATGTTGGGCCCGCTCGGCAAGGCTGTCAAAGACTCCATCAGCGACCTGCGTCCCCGCGAAATATTCATCGCGACGGCCCTGTCGGTGATGATCCTTTGGATCGGCCTCTACCCCGCCCCTTTCTTGAGAATGATGAACGGATCGGTGCAGGCGTTGGTGGATCGGCTGGAACATGGGACTGTGGCGTCGATCGAGCCCAAACAGACAGCTAGGGTGGATTGAGTTTCATGGGTGATTACGCACTACTCTACATCCTGTTCGCTCCGTTCGCGGGAGCCATTGCGCTGATCTTCGTCTCCAACCGGCAGGCGATGCTTGTGCGGGGGATTGCGGCTGGATCGGCCCTTGTGTCCTTGCTCGCCTCGCTCTACCTGTTCTTCGCCTACGATCACGTGAAGGGGGGCTTCCAGTTCGTCCAGCGATTCGAATGGTCTCGCCAACTGGGCATCTCGCTCCACCTCGGGGTGGATGGCATCGGTACGCCGTTGGTGCTGGCGTCGGCCATCTTATTGTTCGCAGGGATATTCGTCTCCTGGCACATTAAGGATCGGACGAAAGAATTCTATATCTGGCTGCTCATCCTCGCCGCCGCCACGATCGGCGTCTTCATGTCGTTGGATCTGTTCTTTCTCTTCTTCTTTTACGAAATGTCTGTGATCCCCATGTATCTCCTGTTGGGTATGTGGGGCAGCCACACGAAAAAATACAACGAGATGACGGATCCAGAAGGTCTCAAACGGCGGGATTCGGTCGGGTTCATTCTCAACTTCGAGTCCAACAGTAAAGAATATGCTGCGATGAAGCTGGTGCTCTTCCTCTCAGCGTTCGCCGTGGCGGCGTTGATGGGGATTCTGCTGATCTACAAGTACGCGGGGCTCAATACCTTCGACATTCTGGTTCTGCGTGAACAGGCCAAGTTGATGAACATCCCGGTCTTGGGCACCACACTGGACAAGATCATTTGGCTACTGATCTTCATCGGCTTTGCCGCGATCGCGCCACTGTGGCCGCTGCATTCCTGGTCTCCTGTGGGCCATGCCGCCGCGCCGGCTGCTACGAGCATGTTACACGCGGGCGTGCTGATGAAGCTCGGCCATTTTTCCATCATTCGGGTGGCCTTTGAGATCCTGCCGGAAACCACCAGAGAGCTCATGCCCATCGCGGCAGTGCTCTGCATATTCAGCATCGTGTACGGCGGGTTCGTGGCGTTCTACGCCAAAGACACCAAGTACGTCATCGGGTACTCCAGTTCCAGTCACATGGGTTATGTCTTCCTAGGCATGGCTGCTCTGGACTACATCAGTTTGACCGGCGCGGTCATGTATATGTTTGCCCACGCCATGGCCACGGGCATGCTCTTCGCCATGGCTGGCTGGGTCTACGATCAGACGCACAGCCGCGACATTCCCTCGCTCGGCGGGCTCTCGAATCGCATGCCGTTCATCGCCGGCTGTTTCGTGGTGGCGTGCATGGCCTCGGTCGGTGTGCCCGGCACCGTGAACTTCATCGCCGAAGTGATGATCATCGTCGGCAGTTGGAACAAGTATCCGCTCCAAGTCATCGTAGCCGTGGCCGGGATCGTCTTGACCATGGCCTACCTGTTCAAGATGATGCGGGGGCTTTTCTACGGGCCTATGGATCAGAAATACAGCCACGCGCACGACGCAGTCGGCGTGGCTGATCGTCTTCCGCTCTTGATCATGATTGCCGTCAGCGTCGGGTTCTTTTTCTTCCCCATGCATCTTTACAACGTGGTGCGGTCGGGCGTCGATCCCTTGATTGCGAAAATCACCCGCGTCGTGCCGGTGGCTTCGCAAGAACGTGAAACGTTAGACGTGAAACGTGAGGCGAGGGCCGATTCATCCCCCCAGAACTTGGCAGCGCTTCCTGGTGACGTTTCACGGAGTGACCAATGACGTTTACGCTCACGATGGCTCCCTCCGATATCCTGCTGCTGCTACCGGAGATTCTGCTCACGTCCTGGCTCTGTCTTATCCTGATCGTCGATTTCTCATTTCCTCGGCTTCGCAACGAACAATTGGCCTATTTCAGCATCGTTGGGCTTGTCGCCACCCTCGGCTGCCTGGCCTGGTTCGATTTCACCGGCATCACAGGAACTCTCTTCGCGAATATGTTCGCCCTCGACCGGGTGGCCCTGTTCTTCAAAATGTTCATCGTCGGATCGACGATTCTCGTCATTCTGGCCTCAGTCGATTACATTCATCGATTCAAGTTCTTCCGCGGAGAATATTATTTCCTGGTCGTGATGTCGGCCCTCGGCATGATGTTTATGGCTTCCGCGAACGACCTGCTGTCGGTCTTCGTCGCTCTGGAATTTTCCACCCTCGGTTTCTATGTCCTCGTCGCCTACCTCCGCGAGGACATGGCCTCGAACGAAGCGGGCATCAAGTTTTTCATCCTGGGCATCTTTGCCGCCGCCCTCCTCGCCTATGGCATCAGCTTGGTCTATGGAGAAACAGGCAAACTGGTGTTTTCCGATATGAAGACGGCACAGGCCACTCCGGGATTGGCCATCGGCTTCCTGCTGATTTTCGCCGCATTAGGATTCAAAATCGGCGTGGTGCCTTTTCACTCCTGGATTCCGGACACCTATCATGGATCGCCGACGCCGGTCACGGCATTCCTCTCGATCGCGCCTAAAGGAGCGGCTTTTGCCATCCTCCTGAGGATGTTCCTCGTCGCCTTGGCGACGTTTAGGCCGGTCTGGACCCTGTTGCTCGTTGCCGCATCTATCTTGTCCATGACGTACGGCAACATCGTGGCCATCGCTCAAAAGAACGTGAAGCGGCTCTTGGCCTATTCCGGTATCGCACAGATCGGCAACGTGCTGATCGGCCTTGCGACCGGCACGAAGATGGGCAGCGATGCGATGCTGTTCTACCTCCTGACCTATCTGTTCGCCAACCTCGGCGCCTTTGCCATTGTCATCGCCGTCAGCGAAGCCATCGGCAGCGAGGAAATCGAGGACTACAGCGGCTTGGGCCGCCGGTCGCCGTTTCTCGCCTTTTCGATGCTGATTTTTCTCCTGTCTTTGGCCGGGGTGCCTCCACTGGCCGGTTTCATCGGCAAGCTGTATATTTTTGTCGCGGCTGTCAAGGAAGGGCTTTACTTGCTCATCGCTGTCGGGCTCATCAACGTCGTCATTTCCATGTACTACTACCTCATCGTCGTGAAGAAGATGTATGTGAGCGAACCTCGAGAGCGGTCGCCGCTTAAAGTATCGGGCCCGATCAAAGTGGTGGTCTATGTCTGTCTCGCGGGAACCCTCGCGATCGGCGTCTATCCACAACCTGTTACCGATTGGGTTGTTTCGGCCATTTTGGTATTTTCAAACGCGGCTGATCCAACGGCATCTCTTCCCGTTCCCCTTCCCGTCATTCCCTTCGGCGGCTAAGTTCACAGCGGCGGTTTTCTGGCAACGAACGCGCCTTCTACTAAAATATTTCTTGCAGGGTCTTCCGTAGGAGGGTACAGTTTCCACGACATTGGTGTATGCTCCCACGCCCGCGCATGTTTGAACCATGGAATCCATCACACAGGAACGGCCATCTACGCCAGCCGCTATTCATTCGGAGCCGGTTCTGGACAGTAGTCCAGTCTCGTCTCCCAAAACCGGCCGGGGCATAGAATGGTTCACCCATTGGTCCATCGAGCGGCGTGTTCTTGCGGGATTTGGGCTCGTGTTCGCTTGCATCGTCGTCATCAGCGCCATCTCCTACCGCAATACCGCTATCTTGATTGAGAATAGCCGGCTCGATACCAAAAGCCACGAATTGCTGCAACTCCTCGATTCAGTCAGAGAGGCCCTCGGCGCTGCGGAAAGTGGTCATCGGCGCTATCTTGTCACCGGCGACGAGTCGTACCTCGCACCCTACAGGACTGTCGTCGAACGAATACCCGAATACCTTCGGTATCTCAGAGGCCTGACGAACGAGAGAGCTGACCAGCAGAATCGCGTAGAGGTACTCGAACGGCTTATCGCCAGACAGTTGGGGGCAGAGGCGGAGGCCATCTCCCAGCGTGAGAAGCTTGGCTATGAAGGTGTTCGTCACCTCGCGCTTTCCGGAGCCGCAAAGAACGAACTCGAGGGAATCCTTGGGCTGATGACAGAGCTCGACTCGGCTGAACAACGAGCGCTTCTTGCCCGCGTGACTCAGTCCGCCGGGAGTACGAACAGTACCATTGTCTTGCTCGGCCTCGGCGCGCTTCTACAGTTGGTGCTCCTGGGGTCTGTCTACTTTCTAATCCACCACGATGTCACCGAGCGCCGCCGTGTTGCCGCAGAGTTGCAAAGCCGTGGCGAGTTGCTCGAAGCCTCCAACAAAGAATTAGAAGCGTTCAGCTACTCCGTATCGCATGACCTGCGCGCTCCACTCCGCCATATCGATGGGTATGCGGCATTGCTGTCCAAGGCGGCCGGCGAATCGCTCGATGACAAAGCCCGCCGCTATCTGCAGACGATTTCAGGCTCCGCGAAGCAGATGGGGCAATTGATCGATGACCTGCTCGTCTTTTCTCGCATGGGCCGGCAGGACATGCTTCGCACGACGGTCAATCTGGACCAACTTGTCAAGACGGTCCTTCACGATTTACGTCTTGACTTGCAAGGGCGGACAATCTCCTGGACAATGCATCCACTACCCAGCGTCTCAGGAGATCCGGCCATGTTGCGTCAAGTGTTCGTGAATCTGATCTCCAATGCGCTGAAATTCACGGCCACAAGGTCCGAGGCCAAGATCGAGATCGGCGTTGCCAAGCAAAACTCCGTTGAAGCCGAGGTGTTCGTCCGTGATAATGGGGTAGGATTCGACATGCAGTATGTGGACAAGCTCTTCGGCGTTTTTCAACGCCTCCATCGGAACGACGAGTTTGAAGGCACCGGCATCGGTCTCGCCAACGTGCGACGAATCATCCATCGGCATGGCGGACGGACCTGGGCCGAAGGCGCATTGGACCAAGGGGCCACCTTCTACTTCTCGCTCCCGCTCGCGAGGTCTCTCAGATGACGACTGTCAAACCTATTCTGCTTGCTGAAGATAACCCTCGCGACGCCGAGCTTGCCCTGGCTGCGATGGAGGAACATCACATCGCCGACAAAGTGGTGGTCTGCCACGACGGAGCCGAAGTTCTCGACTACCTCTATTGCCGCGGAATTTTTGCCTCCAGGCAGCAGGGCAATCCGGTCGTCGTATTCCTGGATCTTAAGATGCCGAAAGTCGATGGACTTGAGGTCTTGAAAACCATTAAGAACGACCTGAACCTGAAACCGATTCCTGTCGTCATGCTCACATCTTCGCGGGAAGAGCGCGACTTGGCCCAAAGCTATGCGTTGGGCGCCAACGCCTACGTGGTGAAACCGGTCGAGTTCCACCAGTTCATCACGGCCGTGAAAGAACTGGGTGTGTTTTGGGGTGTGATCAATGAACCGCCTCCCGAAGGCTCCGACCCGATCGAGTAGTTTCCTTACAAAGGACCTGTGAAAACTCCGCTCCGCCTACTCCACCTCGAGGACGATCCGATCGACGGGGAGCTCATTGTGACCACCTTGATCGAGGGTGGAATCCCCTGCCAGTCGAAACGCGTCGACACACGCCAGGCATTTGTCGCGGCTCTCAAGGAAGGCCGGATGAACGTCATCCTCGCGGATTATTCGGTTCCGGGATTTGACGGGATGACGGCGCTTACGTTAGCGCGTCAACACTGTCCTGACGTGCCCTTTCTCTTCGTCTCGGCCACCATCGGAGAAGAGCTGGCGATCGACACCATGCTTCAAGGCGCCACTGATTATGTGCTCAAGCAACGGCTCGGACGACTGGTGCCCTCGGTCCAACGCGCGCTGCGTGAACTTGATGACCGCGCCGAACGGAAACGGGTAGAAGAGGCTCTTCGGCAGAGCGAGAAACAGTTTCGGCAATCTCAAAAAATGGAAGCGGTAGGCCGGCTCGCCGGAGGGATTGCGCATGACTTCAATAATCTCTTGACGGTCATCATGGGTTACAGCCAAGTTCTGTTGACGGAACTCGGCCCGCAACACCCCCTTCGTGGAAAGATCGAAGAAACATTGAAGGCCGGTGATCGGGCCGCAACGCTGGTCAGACAACTGCTCACATTCAGCAGGAAACAGTCGCTGGACCCGAAAGTTCTGTCGCTCAATAGCGCTGTGACAAGTGTAGAAAGCTTGCTGCGCCGCCTCATCGGCGAGGATATTAAGCTCGTCAGTAAACTCGATCCGGCGAATGGACGACTGCGCGCCGATCAAGCCCAGCTTGAACAGGTCCTGGTCAATCTTGTCGTCAATGCCCGTGACGCTATGCCGAAGGGCGGAACGCTCACGATCGAAACGACACAGGTCGAATTGACCCGCAGTCCGGTCTACTACCTCACCCCGTTGCCTCCAGGATCCTATGTCCGGTTGGCCGTTAGCGACACTGGCTGTGGCATGGATCGCAAGACCCAATCCCATATCTTTGAGCCGTTCTTCACCACGAAGGAGGAGGGGGTGGGCAGCGGTCTTGGCCTCTCCACAGTATTTGGGATTGTGACACAATGCGGTGGCGCGATCGATGTCACCAGCCGAGTAGGCCATGGCACGCGTTTCGATCTCTATTTCCCCAGAGTCGAATCCGATGTCATCTCCACCGCGCCGATCCGATCATCGGGACAGTCGCAGAGAGGCACAGAAACGATTCTCTTGGTGGAAGATGAACCAAGTGTACGGACGCTTATACGGGACGAACTGCGGAAGCTGGGCTATCGAGTCATCGAGGCCAAGAACGGGATCGAAGCCTGTCTACTAGCCACGCAACAAGCGGGATTGTTTCAGCTTCTCTTGACCGACATCGTGATGCCCGGTATGGATGGACGGGAGCTGGCGCAGCACCTCTCCGTCATCAATCCGGATTTGCGAACCCTGTTCATCTCGGGGTATATGGATGACGACGGCATCATGGCCGGACAAGAAGAAGGCACGACGAGTTTCTTGCAAAAGCCCTTTACTCCTGAAGTGCTTGCCGGAGCAGTCCGCAACTTGCTCGATGCCAATGCGCCATCGGACAGGGCCGGCGCCTCCCCATCGACGTCCTCAAAAACCCTGCGCTGACCATGGAGATTCACATCGAGCCCGATGTCCTGTTTCCTCGAACGGCCTGACGCTTCGAATCGGCGCTCTCTCTGCTAGACTCAGAGACACTATGGTACGGAACAGGAGCTTTCACCGGTTTCTCCTCTTTATCACCGTCGCCCGGTTTTTCCTGGGTCTCATCTTCGTCATATTCGGCGGACGCTCGATCGCGACAGCTCAGACACTCACAGGGGATCAGCTTGGAAACGGTTTATCCATTTCAGTCTGGAGTCCTCAGGCGCAGTGCCCAGGCGTCGCGCCGTTGGTCGCCGTCGAAATTGACCCTGATCGCTATCGCTTTGCCGTGCACTATTATCAGCAAGACGGTTTCTCGGAACCGCTCGATATTCGCCAATGGCAAGAACGAACAGGTCACGATTTGGTGTTCAATGCCGGACTCTTCCGTGAGAATTATGCGTATCTCGGACTTCTGTATGGAAACGGCCGTTCGTTGGGAAGCAAGCGGCATACGACGTGGCAGGGATTGTTTGCGGCTGAACCAGCGGCGGATCGTTCACGACGAGCGCGGGTGTTCGACTTGACCTTCGACACCTTTGACGAGCAGCAGGTTCCCTATCGAGAAGTTGCACAATCGCTTATGCTCCTTGACAGGACCGGAAAAATCCGTGTGCGGCAAACCGGGAAACGAGCACATCAGACACTCGTTGCGGAACAGAGCGATGGGCACCTTCTCGTTCTCAAGACCACGGAGGCGGTCTCACTCCATGCCCTTGGAGAGTCCCGGTGCCAAACGTCAGCGGCAGTTCCGATTGCGAGAGGTAGCTGGAGCCGCTCTTGACCATCTGCGCCTGCGACGTTCCGCCG
>DATIQH010000428.1:0-15503 GCA_035471155.1 Nitrospiraceae bacterium
CATTGGAACAGTTGCAACTGCCTGAGTATCAAGCCATTCTGCTGTTTCAGTCAATTCGAGAATTATTGACCAACGTAATGAAGCATGCACAGTCGGACGAGGTCACGGTCTCCTTGAATCAGGATATGGGTACTCTGTGGCTCGAAGTGCGGGACAACGGCATTGGCTTCGACTCTGTTGCTGCTATAAAGAATACGGAAAATTTTTCAAAATTTGGGCTCTTTAGTATTGGCGAGCGTATGCAAGCATTAGGCGGAACCTTTGAGGTGGAATCAATGCCGGGCCATGGAACGATTGCGAGGCTTACTCTTCCAATGAACGAAACAAATGTTTGATCTGCCGCAGTATTTCGAATGAGAGAAAAGTTTGTCTGGATGGTGTGACACGTATCCAGGGGCTAGTCTTCCACAAGAACGGAGAGAAGTTGAGTCATACCTACCGAGAAGTGCAGCGGCTATGCGAGGAACAGAAGATTGGGGACTTTGTGTTCCACGACCTTCGATACTGTGCCGTGACGAACCTAGCGGACTCAGGGGTCGATACCGAAACGATTATGAAGATCGTCGGCCACTCCTCTGTGGAAATGTTCCTCCGCTACCATACACGATCAAGGCTGAGACGTGAGACGCTGCGAGGACTCGCCTGAACACGCTAATAACACGGCATGAGAATGCCGCTCACCAAGTCTCTGGAATCGCTGCACTATAAAGTAGTTGGTGCCGAAGGCGGGATTTGAACCCGCACACCCTTGCGGGCGCTAGACCCTGAATCTAGTGCGTCTGCCAGTTTCGCCACTTCGGCATATCGAGGTGGATCGGATTATCCTGAATTCGTGAGGCCCCGTCAAGCAAGCGGTCTCGGTCATCGAGGTTCCGACTCGCGTGGGGCCCACAATCCTGCCGATACGATGTCGCGCTGGTCGCCGCTGATGATGATCCGCTCGTGCACGAGCCCGGCGGCACCGAGCAACGGAGCCGCTGCGATCCACGGAGCCTCATCGGCGATCAAGACATCGAACCGAATGCGGCTGAACAGGGGGTCATTCAGCGCTCGCGATGCCGTGGTGACCACGAGCCGCCGATTCTGAATGAAGGCCTGGCGGTTCGTGTCCTCTTCTGCTGCGAGCAATTCCCTGATCTTTTTCGTCCCGCCCAACCGGACGATCTCTTCTTTGAGCTCGGCAAACTCCGGCCGCATGTCTTTCGGCACAGCGGCCTCCGGCGCCAGTTCGTCGATGCGCGCCTTCGCGGTATCGAGTTCCCCTCTCAGTTCAGTACATTGATTTTCGTACAGCTCGAGATATTGATGCAGTGATTCGACGTTTTTCCCGACAACCTGAAGGCTCAGCCTCTTGAGGAGAGGGAGATTCTCATATTCTTCAAGCGTGGCGTTCACCTCTTTGATCTTGGCCTGTAGATCGCTGACTTGTGTCAGCAACCGCCATTCCAGTAGGCGCACTTCGTCGAGATCCTTTTGCTTCTGCCCCTTATACGCCAATATGGGCGCCAGTTCGCGGAATCGATCGTACTTGCGTCGGAGCGCAGCCTTTTCTGCGCGCGACTTGGCATAGAACTGGTGCATCTGCGCTTCGAATCCCAGCTCCTGAATCCCGATACCCTCAACCTGCTGGGTCAATGCCATTTCATAGCGACTCACCCAGGTTTTATACGTCAGCCCGACGGCCTTCATGGCTCGTGCAATGGTTCCGACGAGTGCATCCGCCGCTTGGTGATCAGGACAGACGACCAGGATGCGCTTATTCGTGCGAATCAATTCGATCGCCAGGGTAGCTAACCGCTGCCGTCGCACCGACAGCTCACCCTCCCAGACGGTTGTGAGAGTCGACGATCCAGTGACCGACCCAGAAGGCTGGTCCATATCTGCTGCTGCGTTGAGGAGGGAGGCCAAACGGTCTGCTGGACCGAATCGATAGGTGTCGGGTTGCGCAAGCATGGTGCGCAATCGCTTGGCGGAGGTGGCCAGAAGCCCGGCCCGATCAGGAACCACCGTCGCGTTGGTATACGACTGTCCGATGGCATCGAATGTCTGCACGAGGGCCACGTTACCTTGCCCGCCAAGCACGATGCCTTCGGTGGGTTCGATATCATCCGGTGGGATAATCGAGAGGGGCGTGTCATGCTTGATGGACGAGCCCGGCGAGAGTGTCAGCTCATAGAGGTGAAGCGAGCCGATTGTATGCACGAGTCGGCCTGCTACCGAAGTTATCGGTTGATCACACGCTGTACCGGTTAGCCGTGTCTGTTCGGCTTCGAGACGGAGCGCCCATGTTTCGAGAAGGTCGCGTGCGGTCATAAGATTCGTAGCATATAGTCCTTGTATAGCAGTCGCCATCATACGGTCGGGTTCTTACACCTGTCCAGTTTGGCCGGTGACGATATTTTCGTTCACGATCGTCTGACGACTCTGTCTCAGTGAGCATCTTTCCGTACATTGCGAATTGACTTTTTGTCGGTCCCCCAGTATCCTCTTTCCCTTTCCAACAGAAGGAGTTAGGAGCATGAAGGTCATTCTACAAGAAACGATGGACGGGGTTGGCCATCTCGGAGACCTCCTCGATGTGAAAGCCGGGTACGCACGGAACTTTCTGCTCCCACGCAAGAAAGCGGTGTTAGCAGACAGCCGGAGCATCAAGGAGTTTGAGCACATCAAGCGTGTGGCCGGCGATCGGGCGAAGAAAGAAAAACTGGAAATCGAAACCCATGCCAAGAGCCTCTCGGCCGTGTCTATTACGGTGCAGGCCCAGGTTGGCAAAGATGACAAGATGTTCGGGTCTGTGACGTCCAAAGACATTGCGGAGCGATTGGCGGAGCAGGGATTTACGGTGGATCGCCGCAAGATCCAATTGGACCACCCGATCAAGGAGCTCGGCACCGTTACCGTGCCGATTAAGCTTCCAAGGGACGTGACCGCGACAGTGGTCATCCATGTCGTCAAGAAACAGGAAGCCGAAACGGCTACGGCTGAGGTCTAACGAGGAAATAAGCTGTCATGAATGACGCGGTCGGTTCTCTAGACGCACTCAAAGCCACAGACCCGGATGTCTATGCCGCAATTGTCGCTGAGGAAGAGCGGCAGCGTGAGAAGTTGCTCCTGATTGCCTCGGAGAACTTTGCCAGTCCCGCCGTCCTGGCCGCTCAGGGCTCCATCATGACGAATAAGTACGCCGAAGGGTACCCGGGGAAAAGGTACTACGGTGGCTGTCAACATGTGGACACGGTGGAGGACCTCGCCATTCAGCGTTGTCAGCAGATTTTCGGCGCGGAGCATGTCAACGTGCAGCCGCACTCAGGATCCCAAGCCAATATGGCCGCCTACCTGTCCGTGTTGAAACCCGGCGACACCATCCTAGGCATGGACCTCGCTCAGGGCGGCCACCTTACCCACGGCAGCAAGGTCAATTTTTCAGGGATCTTGTTCCGTGTATTTTCCTATGGCGTAGAACGTGAGACCGAAACCATCAACTATGACGCAGTCCAGAAGGTAGCGGAGGAGTGCCGGCCACGCCTACTCGTCGTCGGCGCGAGCGCCTATGCGCGCACGTTCGACTTTCCACGATTCCAACAGATTGCCAAGTCGGTCGGCGCCTATCTGCTCGTCGACATCGCCCACATCGCCGGGCTGATTGCTGCAGGGCTCCATCCGAACCCTGTTCCCTACGCCGATTTTGTTACGACAACCACTCACAAAACCCTGCGCGGGCCCCGGGGTGGCGTCGTGATGTGCAAGGCTGAGCATGCCAAAGCGGTCGACAAATTGCTCTTCCCTGGAATACAAGGCGGACCCTTAATGCATGTGATCGCGGCGAAGGCCGTCGCCTTCAAGGAAGCTCTCTCACCGGCTTTCACGCGGTATCAGCAGCAGGTGATTGCCAATGCGAAGGTGCTGGCTCAAGGCCTTCTCGACCGTGGGTACAAGATTGTGTCGGGCGGCACAGATACACACCTCATGCTGATGAATCTGACCAACAAGGGCATTACAGGCAAAGAAGCAGACGCGGCCTTGGGCACTGCCGGTATTATCGTGAACAAAAATGCCGTACCCTACGACGAGAAACCGCCGGCTGTCGCCAGCGGCATTCGATTGGGAACTCCCGTTGTCTCTACCCGTGGGATGCGGGAGGCCGAGATGAACGAGATTGTGGACTTGGTTGACCGGGTCTTGCAGCATCGGCAAGAACCCGCGACACTCGAGGAAATCCGCCTTCAGGCCAAAGCGCTCTGCGGCCGTTTCCCGATCTTTCATACCTACTAAACCACGTCAGATGGGGCAGGATCACCGCCTGTGAAATGTCCGTTCTGCGATGAACTCGAAGACAAGGTTGTCGACTCGCGCATGGCGAAGGAGGGCGAGGTCATTCGCCGCCGCCGTGAATGTCTCGGCTGCAAGCGGCGTTACACTACCTACGAACGTGTTGAAGAAATTCTTCCCATGGTGATAAAGAAAGACGGCCGCCGGGAGTCGTTCGATCGCACCAAAATTCTCGCCGGCCTCAAGAAGGCTTGCGAAAAACGGCCGATCAGTACCGCCACCATCGAGGACGTGACGGATCGCATCGAGAAACGCATTCAGGAAATGGGTGAAACTGAAATCGAAAGCCGGATCGTGGGCGAGGAGTTGATGAAAGAGCTTCATCAACTGGATCAGGTCGCCTATGTTCGCTTTGCTTCCGTCTACCGTGAGTTCAAAGACATCGACCAGTTCATGGACGAGTTGAAAACGCTGGCCCAGCAACGCCGCGAGCGGTGAGGGCCGCGGATTCCTTCCCTTTCCTCATCGTCCTTCCCATGTCTCTCCGCTGTTCGTCGGGCTTCAACAGAGTGTCATGTCTCAGCAGGTAGGCGTCATGATGCCGGCAGTTCAATCCAAGTCTCCCAGGCGGCCGCACAAGACCGGCGCGGCGAGCGGGACGCATGTCGCGATCATCGGTGCAGGCCGCGGCGGCACGGCGTTGATGGAGATCTTTGCGACGGACCCGCTTGTGACAATCGTGTGTGTGGCCGAAGTTCAGAAAAATGCCCCGGGCGTCGCTCTGGCGAAACGGCTCGGCATTCCTGTGACCCGCGATTATCGGCGGCTCCTGGATCTCGAGCGCGTGGATCTTATCATCGACGTGTCGGGCGATGCCAAAGTCTGGGAGGTACTTCAAGATTTTCACCGAATGGGCGTCACCATCATCGGAGGGGCCAGCGCCAAATTCATGTGGGAGCTCATCGAGGCCCGTATTCGCGCCACGTCGGATATCGAAAAAACTCTGAATAAATACCAGTCGCTCTATCGATTGTATGTCAAGGAGACCGGTGTTGCGGTGACGGAGGAACGGACGCGCATTGCCTGCGAAATGCACGACGGCCTCGTGCAGAACTTGGCCGGGGTGAACTTCAAACTGGATCTGGCCCTGCAATTGATCCGAAAAGATCCGAAGGCCAGTCTGGCCACCATGCGCGAAAGCAAAGCCCAGCTGAAGTTGGCCATCCATGAAGCGCGGCAAGTCATCTTCAATCTCCGCCCCCTCCACTACGACAAAATGGAGCTGCTCCCAGCCCTTACCAACTATCTCACGTCGTATGAGACCCAGTATCATATCAAGACGCAGTTTCGCGTATCCGGCGATGAGCAGATTTTATTCCCGCGCACCAAGATCTTCCTGTTTCGCATCGTGCAAGAGGCTCTGAGCAACGTAGAGAGGCACGCGAAAGCGACTCGAGTGAATGTGGGACTGGACATCGACCCCAAACGCCTCAAGGTCACCATCGGGGACAACGGTGTGGGATTCGACATGGACACCGTGCTGCGCGATCCTGACAAATGGGATCATTTCGGGATTCGAGGAATCCTGGAGCGGGCCCGGCTCGTGGGCGGTGAAGGCAAGATCGAGTCTAAGAAAGGGCGTGGCACGACCATTGTCGTCAACATTCCTCTGGTGAAAAAGGAGACGACCCTCTATGGAAAAAATTAAGGTGCTTATCGCGGACGATCATCGCGTCGTGCGCGAAGGACTGGCCGCAATCCTCAAGACAAAAGACGACATTCATATCGTAGGTGAAGCTCAGGACGGCATGGAAGCGGTCGAGAAGGTGAGGACGCTTGTCCCTGACGTTGTGCTGATGGACGTAAGCATGCCCAGGATGGGCGGGGTCGAAGCGACCAGACACATCAAGCGCGAGTTCCCTCACATCGGAATCGTCGCCTTGACCATGTATGACGAGCAGCAATACATTTTCGATTTGGTGCGCGCCGGCGCCACCGGATATCTCTTGAAAGATTCCGAGTCCTCCCAGATCGTCGCCGCGATTCGTGCGATCTACAAGGGCGAGTCGCTGATCCACCCGTCCGTCGCGAGTAAAATCTTGGCGGAGTTCTCCCTGATGTCCCAGAAGAAAGGGAAAAAACCTGGGTGGGTTGAGCATGATCTGACAGAGCGAGAGATCACGGTCTTGCGTTTGGTTGCAGACGGTAAGACGAACAAGGAGATTGCCAATAACTTGGACTTGAGCGAGAAGACGGTCAAGAATCATGTCCGCAACATTTTTCATAAGCTGCAAGTCTATGACCGTACGCAAGCGGCTATCCTGGCCATTCGGAAAGGACTCATCGAATTGGATCCCCGACCGTAGTTGTTGGTCCACTGTGTGTAAGCGTTCTGGCACAACAACCGGTTCGCATTTCTCTCTAACCCAATTCAATCGCCGCGTTTCTCTTGCCAGCCATCAATAGATCGTGAGCGAGCTCTGTTCAACTTCGTTGCAATCACGGAGATCGATTCCCTGCTCGGTTGTGTCTGCTCGTCAAGATAGGGAGAAGATGTACAATTCAATAATCTTTGAAAAGTCACAGGTGTCATGTTTTTACCACATAGTATCATTTCGACGCGCAATCTATTTATCTATTATTATCAATACTATACGACAGCATATCGAAGAAATACGGACTGGCACATGAGTTGCTGATACCCTCCTGAGTGAATATTGAGGTGACTACGTGAGGGCTCAGCAAACCTTAGCAAATCCAGTAAGTTGTGAGGGAGTCGGGCTCCATTCCGGCCAGCCTGTCACTCTTACGCTCAGGCCTGCCCCAGCAAATACAGGCGTCGTTTTTATAAACCGAAACGGCAAAAATGGGGCTTCCCTTGCGGCTTCTATCGAGCATTTAGTCCCTACGGAGCTCTGTACTGCGATCAGCGGGAACGGGTTTCAGGTCAAGACGATCGAACATGTCTTGGCTGCTTTGGCCGGCCTCGATATCGATAACGCCTATGTAGAGCTTGATGCCGGTGAGGCTCCTGTCATGGATGGCAGCGCCGCGCACTTCGTTCGCTTGATTCGGTCAGTGGGAATTGCCCCTCAGGGCAGGCGGCAACCGTATTTGAAAATCACTCGGCCTCTTGAGGTGGTGGATGGAACTCGGCGAGTTCGTATCGAGCCGTCATCGACTACCAAGATCACCTATTCCATCCACTACAATCATCCGTTGATTCAGACTCAGTCCTATGCCTATGAACATTCAGCCCATGCATTTGAGCGCGAGATTGCGGATGCGCGGACGTTCGGATTCTTACAGGAAGTGGAGGCCCTTTGGGCTCGCGGGCTCGGCCAGGGCGGCAACCTGGATAATACGATCGTTCTCTCCGAAGACGGCATTCTCAATGAATCAGGTCTTCGGTTCGCCAATGAATTTGTACGACATAAGATTTTGGACTTAATCGGAGACTTTTCGTTGCTCGGTGTACCGTTTATCGGACACTTGATTGCCGAGCGCTCGGGGCATGCGATACACACACGCCTCGTTCAACAGATTCTCTCCCATCCCGATAGCTGGGTCCTGCTCAACGCCGACGAAACAATTGCTGCGTCTGAGCCTCGTTCTGCAATGGCTGCACCGCGATCTGCGTCGCTGGTGGCCCTCCAAGCATCTTAACCAGCATTATTCATGAATACGTCTGCTGGAAGCGCGGATACGCGGCTGTGACGGGCCGTCTCGTTTCGAGTCCGTACGCTTTCGCGGCGAATCTTCACAAATAATGCCGGTTGTCGCTCATCTTCTTGAATGGAAACTTGCGCGCGATCTTTGCCTGTACAGGCGAGGTGGCTTGTGACGTGCTGGTAACTGAGATGCGATTTAACGTCGGGAGCAAGTGGCCTCGCTCCCGACGCTAGAATCAAGGCGGGGACTACTTCTTCTTCTTCTTTGCTGCTTTCTTCGTCGCCAAGACTCTCACCCCCCTTCGTGTATTTTGAGGTCTACTTACACAGACACACTACACTGCGTGGATCAGGGACTCTTCCAATGCCTCAAACGTGTTAGGCCCGACTTTCTTGAACCGCTTGTCTCGCTTCAGGGATGTGGCCACAGATGTCAGCGGTGTTTTCCCCTTGATCTGGAGGCCCCCCTCGACCAATCGCTGCACCAGCTCTTTTGCATGCATTGAGCGATTTGCCTCGCGAAGCATTTCGTACGCAGCTTCCGACACGCTTTTCCCGGAATACTTGCTCCGCCCCATGAGGATTTCCCTCGACTGGTCGGTGACATCTGTATTCGGTCGCTGGCGAGCACCTTTTTCGTCGGAATAGAATTGACTTGAAAGACTGGCGAGCTTGGCCTTGTCGGCTTCAACGCGATAGAGCGTTTCCGCCAACTCCAGATATTTCTTAATCGTGGCGATTTCGTCGTCCAACCGACGACGTTTCTTTTCGAGCTCTTGCAGCCGATTCTTGTAGGCGCTGATCCGCTGTTCAAGACCAACCAATATATCGGTGAGTTCTTCCACGAACTTGCCCCCAGGTGAAGCATGCTTGCTTTATAGCATTGCTTGCAAAGCAAGTCAATAGATAAAGTTATAATAGTGGCTTGCATAGTATGATAGCTTTAAAACTGGTCAGTGCTTGTATGGAATGCCATCTGCTCATTCAATAAGTATGACAAGCAATCGGTCAGATCTGGCTTCAGGAATGGTTTGTTTCCCGTTCAGAAATTTTTCGGCTCAATATCAGTAGAAAGATGGCCTCGTGCTATGATGCCGTCACATGTCCCTGCCGTATGACCAGGATATCCCTCTTGAGGCACTCCTTTCGGTGGCCACCGACGCGGCTCGCCAGGCCGGAATGATTTTGACAGAATGTACGCGCACCGGCTTTCGCATTGAACATAAGCAGGTTATTAATCTTGTCACTGACGCCGACCGCCAGGCGGAACAACGGATCATCGAAGTCATTCACGATGCGTTTCCAACCCATCGAATCCTTGCCGAGGAGGGCGGGCTAACCGAGCAATCTCCCTCCCGCTACAAATGGGTGATCGATCCACTTGACGGCACGACCAACTTCGCTCATGGGTTCCCTGCTTACTGTGTGTCTATTGGAGTGGAATGCGACGGGCGTGAGATTGTCGGAGCGGTCTACGATCCAACTCGCGACGAACTATTTACCGCGCAAATCGGCCATGGAGCGCATCTTAATGGCGTTCCCATTTCCGTGTCCACCACGGACCATCTCGATCGCGCACTCCTCGTGACCGGATTTGGCTACGACATCCGCGAAACCTCTAACAATAACTTGAACCACTTCGTACGATTTGCGTTGAAAGTACAGGGGTTGCGCCGAACCGGGACGGCAGCCCTGGACCTGTGCTACGTAGCGGCTGGGCGATTCGATGGATTTTGGGAAGTGGCATTGAATCCTTGGGACATGGCGGCCGGAGTTGTCATCCTCCACGAAGCTGGTGGTACCGTGACGAACTTCAAGGGCGCTCCTCACTCAATTTACGGGCGAGAATTGGTGGCAAGTAACGGGCATATCCACCAAGCTATGCTCGACTTGCTCCAAGAAGACAGAACGTTCTCGTAAAGACTCAATCCCGCTCTATTCATGCCAGGTAGGGATCGTTCAAACCGGCCACAGAAGAACCTCACGCAGATATACAGAGAGAACGAGGATGCAGTATGATCTTCTCCCACTAGAGAGAAGGAGAGTGACTGTATGGCACGCTCAACGCCTCCATCGGGAAATCCCAACGGAAATCCAGTCCAGACTGCAGGGACTGAATCGCGCACGAAAGATGTCGAATTGCTTCGTGTGCTTGTGAGCCGAAAGGGAACACAAGTTGATGCCCAATGGGCGATTCACCCTCAACTGAAACAAGATCTTCTTCCGCAGGAATGGCAGGAAGTGACCGACCTCATGGCCAAGGTGACGGACATCGTCGGCACTAGGTTTTCGCAGGTGCTCGCACAAGCCGATCCTGAACCGCCCAGCAATGCCTGATCGCAGATTAATAACAGCAGCATTCAAAAATTGGAGTGGCCTATGGAGACCTATTATCATCCCCACGACCTGAGCAAGTTCGCCGAGATGGGTAAGGGCAACAAGGACCTTTGGGAAAAATTTATGGCCTATTACGGCGCCGTCTTTTCCGAAGGAGCGTTGACCGAACGAGAAAAGGCCCTCATCGCCCTCGCCGTCGCTCACGCGGTCCAATGCCCCTATTGCATCGATGCCTATACACAGGCCTCTCTTGAAAAAGGATCTAACATCGAAGAAATGACGGAAGCTGTCCACGTCGCCTGTGCCATCCGAGGCGGCGCTTCGCTCGCGCACGGTGTCCAGATGCGCAACGTCGCCGACAAACTGTCGATGTGATGAGAGCGCTGTTCTGTTCTGCTAGCGGGCGGCGGAGCGCCTATTGTGACCATCATGGATTTCGGTGGTTCTTGTACGTAGCACAATGGGGGAGCAGGCCTGCAGGATCTCAAAAAGGCTGTCCAGCAAGGCCGCAGCGAGCAAAGACCGGAGGCGTACCCTCTGGGGTACGTTGAGGATCTAAGCGACGCGAGAACGCCGCTGGCGGACTTTTTCAGCATCCTGCTAGAGCTAGAGATAGGGGTTCTCGGGGATGGCGAGGGTGAAGTATTTGTCGCGTTCTTTGTAGAGAATTCGTGCAGCCGTCAATGCGTCGAGTGCCTGCTCGATTTCTCCATCGAGAATTGCGTTCTGGTGAGGTCGGTGAGCCAGCAGTGTGCGGATTTGGTCTGCACTCTTGGCTGCTTCGTTGCAGACCTCAATGATCCCCGCCGAAGGCCAATCGTAGCGCTTCCGTAACGGTGCTTTCGGGTTCCGGCCATCGTACACTGTGACATAGTCCATCGCCTTCGAGTAATAAAGAAACGGCCGATCGCTCGAACCGGCCAGTCTCTGCCACTCTTGCACGAGGTCGACTAATTCCTGATAGACCTGCCGGTCCACATTCCAATTGTCCAGCTCATACTCGAAGTCATACGCGATCTTTTTCACGTCCACCTGCCTGGCATCGTATACATGCTCGTATGCCGCCCAAGGACCGGTGATACGGACACCATATTCGTGTGGCTTGGTGTAGTAGGGACTGAATCGTTGCAGCCAGAACTTCCCGCTTGCCTCAGGCGGGTGTAGATGGAACAACGAGGGAATCAGGTCGATCTGGCGACGGTAGTCCTCGTTCGTTTCACCGGGGAATCCGAGCAAAATATTCCAGGACACCGCGATACGATAATAGGCGCTCCATTTGAGGCAGATAATATTCTGCATCGGCGTCACGCCTTTATCCATCGACTGCAATTGATTGAGGCTCAAGCTCTCCAAGCCTGGCTGCATGCATTTCACGCCCCCGGCAGCGAGCGTTCGAATCTGACTTTTCTGAAGATTACTCTTGGTTTCAATGAACACGTCGAGGTCGCAATGGTCTGCCGCAAACCGACCGAAGAGGCTCTCGATATATTTCATATCGATGATGTTGTCCACCAATCGAAATCGAGCCGTGTCGTAGCGGCTGGAGAGGTAGGCCATTTCCTGAGCTGCTTGTTCGGACGATTTGGCCCGGAACTTCATGCTTTGCGCGTTCAATCCGCAAAACGTACAGTGATGTTTTTCCCCCCACCAGCAGCCCCGCGAACCTTCGTAGAGTAGAATTCGATCGAGCCCCTGCGCCGCTTCGCCCAACTCGGCCAGCAAATGGTAGTAGTCATCATAGTCGGGCGGGCCGGTCTTCGCGAAGTCCGAGAAAAGCGAGTGGTTCGGAGTGAACGAGATTGCCGCTCCTTCTCGATAGGTCACACCGCTGGGAACGGTCCCTCCATGTTCTGTAATGATGTAGCGAACTAATTCCGGGAATACTTCTTCTCCTTCCCCCACCACCACATGATCGATGAAGGGAAACGCCCGAAAGTATTCCAGCCCCATCTCGCCGTCATAGTTCGCCCCGCCGAATACGATTGTCACGTCGGGATACAGGTCCTTGATGAGTTTCGCCATGGTCAGGCTCGCGACGTTCTGGTCGAACGTGGAGGTGAAGCCGACGATCCTGTACTGCCCCCAGTCGATGGCGGTCAGAGCCCATGTTAAAAACTGTGGCGCTGTTCCTGCCGCCATGTCTTCGAAGAATGAGGTCGGAAGCCCACTCTCCTTGGCGACTTGCTCGAACACCGGCTTAAAGAGGCGGGGGTACTCGGCACGTTTCGGATTGTCGCGAAACAAGAGATAGGAAAAAATCCACTCGCCGAACAGCGCTCGTTTCTCGCAGATCATTTCATAGAGCGGCACACCGATCTTGTGGGCGAAACGCACGTTCAAATGATGGCAATCGACGGGAATGCCCTTCGACTTGAGCAGCGCAGAGAGTGTGCCCAGTTGGATCGAGGGATACTTCGAGTGGCTGAACGGCATATTGACGAGCGCCACCTTGGCCTTGTCGCTCATCTGCTGCCTCGTAGGCTCATGACAATGACTCGTTGCTAGCCGGCAGTCGCACGAAACGGTTCAAACTCGCGATCGGCTTTCGCAGCCATATAAAAGTCGCTTTCCGTCAGGCCATTGATCTTGTGAGTCCAAATTTCGACCTTGCACTTGCCCCAAGCCAGATAAAGATCGGGATGATGGCCTTCGGCTTCTGCCACGGCCCCCACCTTGTTCACGTAGGCCAAGGCGTTGGCGAAATCATTAAACGTATATAAGCGCTCAAGATGTCCGGCCTGATTCAGCGACCACCCGCGTCCCAGTTCTTTCAGCAGAGCCTGAGCACGATCCGCCGGGACCGGTGGGACGCCCCCTCGGCAGGGGATACATTTGTTGTCAGCAAGACTCATGGCGGCCTCCTTTTGGATGGGCATCAGCGTCACGCGCCGATTGTATCTCGGAGAGGTATTCTAAAGGGGCCTTGAGAGGAAGGGCAAGGTAGGGAGACCAGGGGATGGGGTGGCTACTCAGACTCATCACTTGCGCCGCCCGAGCGGGCGATGTCTTCCATCTTGATCTTCTCGAGGTTGAATTTGGCTGTGGAGGTTGCCATCCGATCGAAAGCGTCATCAAACGACAGGGGAGCGGCATCCTTCGGTCGGAACCGGATCGGATTTACCCGCGCGACCACGAAGCTCTTGAGGTAGGGACTCGTCAGACCTTTCGCTTTCAGCGCTTCAACCAGCTTGACGATCCGATTGTCCAGTTCCAGCAGAGCCTTCGCTCGTTCCCGCCGCAGCTCGATCGCCGCGCGCATCGGTTTCTTCAAAAATTCATCGACCCGCCGCAACACGGGATGGTAGGCTCCGCCGCTGAATCTCGGTCGATCTTCATAGCACAGACCCAGTGTAATGAAGGCAGGCTCTTCGAACTCCAGGGCATAGGTCTCTTCCGTCGCATCGTCGAGCCGAGCTAGTTCCTTGTACATGCGGATGACTTCAAGGGATTTCTCGCGCAGATTGTGCGCCTTCTCGGTGTTCATCGCGAGAATCTGGTAGACGGCAGCCGCCTCAGGCACCACGATCGCGACGATGCTCTTCGCTCCCAGCGTCTTCATCGCCGAAAGCCGATGGTTGCCGTTGGGGGTCCAGTATTTCACGGCCTGTTCACTTATTGGCGCGCGCACCGCAATGATCGGATCGAGAAACCGTCCGATCTTTCCGATCACGAGTTCTAGCTTGCGAACGTGTGTGTCGGAGAGATTGCGCTGAAAAGGGGTCGGCTCAACGAGTGCAATCGGCAAGGCTGCCAGCATCACCCATCGCCCGCCATAGGGTTCCCGATAGATCGCGAAAACCTTTCCGCCATCGCGTTCGATAGTTTGGTGCAATTCAGCGACATTGCTTGGAGGCGCTGCGGCTTGGAGTTCAGTCGCGGTCAAACCAGTTGACGCATGAGCAGGCTGACGACGTCGTCGCACGACGCCGGCGGCACGAGGGGCTTTTGGTCGCTTCTCAGGCATCGCTCAGTATGGTAGGGAAGGAACGGAGGAAAAGAAAGCCTCCGAGTTTTACCCCTGGAGTAAGAGCGTCTGGCAGTTCTGGATTTCCTTTTTTACGTTTTGCGCTTTCTGAAAGTGAGATGAAACAGAACGGGCGACCTTGCACTAGGTGGGAGGTCGCCCGTTCTATGGCGCTTAGGACGCCAATTCGGCTGTGTGATTGTCTCGGCCCAGCTCAAACTGAGGCCCGTACGATGTCGAAAGCATCGGCAACTGATCGGGGGAAATGATTATCACCCCAGGCGCTTGTGTTCCTCGCGCCAGCGTCGAGTTCTCCTCACGTGTCAGGCTAAAGCCCTGTTGGTCTAGGATGCCGTTACGGCACAGCCAGTGGAGAACCGGCTAGCACGACCGATCAGTAACCCGCCCTCGAATCGGCGGGCCTGAGTGGCCAGGTGGAGTCAGGTCATCCATCGCTACCCTCCTCTCTTGGAAAGTTGGCGGGGGAACCTGTTAACAGTCGTACGCGCTGTCCGGTCCCCCTGATCGAATGAATGAATGGGCCGTGAATTCTACTTACGCCCATTAGAAAAATGTGTCAATGGGGAATTAATTTTTCTCGCATTGATTTGCGGGGCATAAAACATACCCACTGTGAGCGCTGAGTATCTGGGAAGCGATTGTGGAAATAATAAGCCACAATGGACGGAACAGGAGAGTTCGATGCACTTGAACAAAGTCGTCTTTCTATCACGGCTACTTCGCCCAGTGGTGTCCAGCCAAGCCATTCCTTCTGCTCAATATTTGCCATGGGCTAACAGAATGCCCCAACCTGCCTGATCCCAGACCGCTTGCACGTTCTGGCCTGGCCGGGCTTAGTGCGCGACAGGCTCGCACGGGTAAGGAGGATACGATGGGAGCACGACTGGCGGCTGAAGCGCTCGGCACCTTCTGGATAGTCTTTGCCGGCTGCGGCAGTGCGCTCCTGAGCGCCGGTATCCCACACCTCGGCATTGGCGTCGTCGGAATTGCCCTCGCCTTCGGGGTGGCCGTGGT
Organism: Nitrospiraceae bacterium; assembly: GCA_035471155.1. GTDB lineage: Bacteria > Nitrospirota > Nitrospiria > Nitrospirales > Nitrospiraceae > Palsa-1315. The sequence goes on from DATIQH010000428.1 coordinate 15,277, forward strand.
CGTCAGTGTGTACGCCTTTGGCCATATCTCCGGCTGCCATATCAATCCCGCGGTGACCATCGGCCTCCTGCTCAGCAAGCGGTTCCCCGCGCACGAGGTCCCCGGCTACATCGCCGCCCAAGTGATTGGCGGGATTCTGGGAGCCGGGGTGCTCTATCTCATCGCCACCGGACGGGCGGGATTCGTGCCCGGCGGCTTCGCTTCCAACGGCTACGGCGAGCATTCCC
>DATIQH010000429.1:0-2097 GCA_035471155.1 Nitrospiraceae bacterium
ACTCAAAGCCAAGGGAATCACGCCATGAACGGCCCTGCCATTCGTCCTGCCGCCGATGTCGAACGCATCGAGGCCCGCTTCGGGCTGCGCGTTGGCGCCTTGCTGAACGAGCAGGCCGAGCGCACGCCGCATGACATCTCCGAGCGCTTGCGCGTCGCGCGCGAGCAGGCGATCGCGCAAGCCCGCGCGGGGCGGCTGGCCGGTGCGCCGGTCGATCTGGCCGTGGGCACGGGCCGCACCCTTCGGGGCGCAGGGCTGGGTCGGCCCCTGGCTGGCCGAGCACGATATCAGGATCATCTTTGCCCTGCCGGGCATCGTGCTCGCCACCACCTTTGTCACCGTTCCGTTTATCGCGCGCGAACTGATCCCATTGATGCAATCGCAGGGACGAGAGGAAGAAGAAGCGGCACTGACGTTGGGCGCGTCAGGATGGCAAACGTTTACCCGCGTCACCCTGCCGAATATCAAATGGAGCCTGCTCTATGGCGTGATTCTCTGCAATGCGCGGGCGATGGGGGAATTTGGCGCGGTCTCAGTCGTCTCGGGCCATATTCGAGGGCTCACCAATACGCTGCCGCTGCATGTCGAGATCCTCTATAACGAATATAATGCCGTCGGGGCCTTCGCGGTGGCCTCACTCCTCACCTTATTAGCCATTGTAACGCTCATAGCGAAAACGATGATCGAACGGAGAACGGCTTCATCACGAGCGGCGCATGACCCTGTATGGAGTGCGCAACCAGGGAGCCCGTCATGAGTATCCAGGTCGATCATGTCACCAAGCGATTCGGCAACTTCACCGTCCTGAATGACGTGAGCCTGCATGCAAAGGCGGGAGAACTCATTGCGCTCCTCGGCCCCTCCGGTTGTGGCAAGACCACCCTGCTGAGAATCCTGGCTGGACTAGAAAGGCCCGACCAAGGACGAATTCTCCTGCATGATATCGAGGTGACGGATCAGCGCATCACCGACCGCCGCGTGGGATTCGTGTTCCAGCATTATGCGTTGTTCCGGCATATGACCGTCACAGAGAATGTCGCGTTCGGGCTGAGCGTGCTTCCTCAAGCGCAGCGGCCATCCCCGGACAAGATCCAGAAGAAGGTGGATGAGTTGCTCTCATTGGTCCAGATGCGGGCGATGGCCGACCGCTACCCCAATCAGCTTTCAGGAGGGCAACGTCAACGCGTAGCCCTAGCCAGAGCGTTGGCCGTGGAGCCAAAACTGCTCCTGCTTGATGAACCCTTCGGCGCATTAGATGCCAAGGTCCGAAAGGAACTGAGACGCTGGCTTCGGCGGCTTCATGACGAATTACACATTACCAGCATCCTTGTGACGCATGACCAGGAAGAAGCTTTAGAGGCAGCAGACCGTATCGTAGTGTTGAACCAAGGACGTATCGAACAGACCGGCACACCGGAGGAGGTCTATGAGAATCCGGCGACACCGTTCGTCTACCAGTTTCTCGGCGATGTCAACGTGTTTCATGGCCGTATTTCTCAAGACGAGACCGTGCACGAAGAGGCGAACAGGCAATCTCCCGCGGAGGGAAACTCTGCTGACGAACACGAAGTCACCTTTGTCAGGCCTCACGACCTGGAACTCAGCCGGAGCCGGACTACCACGACACAGCTCGAAGCAACCGTGCGATTTGTCATCGCCGCCGGCGCGCGAGTGCGGCTCGAGCTGGTCTCGAAGGACTCACCTCAGATCATTTCGGTCGAACTCACCAAAGAGCGCTACCGTGAGCTAAGGCTTCAACAAGGCGATATGGTCTTTGTCCATCCGAAACAACTGCAAGTCTTCAAAATGCCCGGCCCCTCGTCTGGGAAGCCGTGATCCGTGTGAATGCGGAATTCGCCGATGCGGGTGCCGGAGACATTCTGCCGTTGGTTCACCGCTTTCTGAAGATCTATGGAACCCGGCTCGGATACGCCAGTGCCGATCTCGCCCCAGAAGCGGCCCAGCAATTACTCGACTATCCTTGGCCGGGCAACATTCGTGAGCTGGAAACCACCGTCCCCTTTTCATCTGCCCCGCGAGCACAGGAGACCGAGCACCTCACAATTTAATTCTCCCTCCAGGCTTGCTCATATCCTC
>DATIQH010000430.1:0-2717 GCA_035471155.1 Nitrospiraceae bacterium
CGAACAAGGCGGACGACGCGAAGCGCCTCGGCGCCGACGAGGTCGTCATCTCCAAGAACGCCGACGAGATGCGCGCGCACACCGCGAGCTTCGACTTCATTCTCGACACGGTGTCGGCCGACCACGACCTGAACGCGTACCTCGCCCTCTTGAAACTCGACGGAACGATGACGCTACTCGGCGTGCCTCCGAAGGCCGCGCAGGTGGCGCAGTTCAACCTGATCGCCGGACGCCGCAGCCTCGCGGGAAGCGGCATCGGCAGTCTGCGCGAAACCCAGGAAATGCTCGACTTCTGCGCCGAGCACGGCATCACGAGCGACGTCGAGAATATCTGGAGCGACTGGTGGCGCAAGGGCGCAGCTCGATGGAGACCGTGTTTCTCACCAAAGACGGCCATGCGATCGATGTGGAAATCGATGCCACGGCGTTGATCGATCAAGAGCGAGGCGGGTTGGTGCACTCACGCGCATTTGTCCACGACGTGACCGAACGCCACAAGCTTGAGCGGCATCTGCAAGAATATACGACGAAGCTTGAACTGGCCGTCTCAGAGCGGACGCAACAGCTCGTGGCTTCGCAGGCTCGGTACAAGGCGTTGTTCGACTTGGTGGCGGACTCAGTGTTTATCGTGGATCCGAACGGCATGATTGTCGCGGTCAATAAACGTGAGGAGCAGGCGCTGGGGTATGCCGAGGCGAATGTGGTGGGCCGCAGTCTGCTCGAAGTGGTGCTTCCCGGGCATCACGATGCCTTGCGCGGATGGCTGAGTGATGTCAGTGCCGGCCAGCGGAAAGTGTCCACCAAGGAAATCATGGTGCGCCATGCCGGCGGACAAGACACGCCGGTCGAAATGGACTTGATCCAAGTCGGAGCGGCCGATGAACTGTTGGTCATGGTGCAGTTGCGGGACATTACCGACCGGAAGCGGCTTGAGCGGCAGCTGGAGACGTACAGAGGGGAGTTGGAACATAACGTAAAAGAGCGCACGCGGGAAATTGAAGAGACCACACAGTACCTCGAGAATCTGCTTGAGAACGCCAACGATGTCATCTACACCCTCGACAGTGAGCAACGGTTTACCTACGTCAACAGCAAGATCGAGGCATGGGGTTACAGGAAAGACGATCTGATCGGGCGCCCGTATCTCGCGCTGCTTTCTAAACGCCATCGCGGGAAGCGCCTCAAGAGCACCTTGGATATCGGCGCAAAGCAGGTCTATGAGGTCGAAGTGGTGACTCGCACAGGGGAACCGAGGGCTGTGATGGTGAGTGTCTCCCCGTTGCACGGAATAGAGGGATCGGTCCTGGGCGTGTTGGGCATCGCGCGCGACATGACGGAGACCAAGAAGCTGGAGCAGCAGATCAGGAATTCTGAGAAGCTGGCTTCAGTCGGCAAGTTGGCAGCAGGGGTCGCGCACGAGATCAACAATCCCCTTGGGGGCATCCTCAATTGTCTGTACAACTTGCGGAAGGGGACGTTGTCGCCAAGCCGGCAAGAGGAGTATTGGGCGTCGATGGAGGATGGCGTGCGGCGTGTGCAGAAGATTGTTCGGCAGCTTCTCGATTTCTCCCAGCAGCATGAGCCGGCGTTTGCCTTGACCGACATCAATCACGTCGTGGACCGGGTGCTGGTGTTGACCACCCATCTCTTTGCCCCGAACAAAATTCTCTTGGAGTCAGGCTTCGGTCAAGGGTTGCCGAATATCATGGTCGATCGGCACATGATCGAGCAGGTGCTGATGAACTTGATATTGAATGCGGTGCAAGCGATGAAAGACGGAGGGGTCTTGTCGATTCGAACGTCTGTGGTCGAAGGAGTCTGCCTGATCGAAGTGCGCGATACGGGATCGGGCATTCCGCCAACAGTCTTGTCGAGGATTTTCGACCCGTTCTTTACGACGAAGAGTGAAGGCGAAGGAACCGGCCTAGGCCTGTCGGTCAGTCTGGGCATCGCCGAGCGCCACGGAGGAAAGATTCTGGTGGAGAGCGAAGTCGGGAAGGGGACGACCTTTACCCTCTGTCTGCCTGTGTCCCGGGAACGTTCGCTGATGGAGCGGGTATCATGAAGGGACTCAAGATCCTACTGGTCGATGACGAGCCGCTGATGCGGTTGTCGATGGTCGATGCGCTGGAAACGATCGGTCATGATATCGAAGCGGCGGCATCCGGGACGGAAGGGATCGATGCCATCCGTAAACGGCCGTTCGATCTGGTGATCACCGATCTGCGGCTGCCCGGCGCGGACGGGCTCACGGTGCTCACGGCGGTCAAAGGGCAGTCGCCCCATACAGAGGTCGTGGTGATTACCGCCCATGGATCGGTGGAAACGGCGGTCGGCGCGATGAAACTCGGCGCCTTCGACTACATCACGAAGCCGTTCCAGATGGATGAATTGCTGTTGATCGTCGAGCGGGTGGGCCGCGTCGTGGCCTTGCGGCGCGAAAATCAAGATCTCAAAGCGGTGCTGGAGGATAAGTTCAGTTTCGGGGGCATTCTCGGGGCAAACAACCAAATGCGGGCTGTGCTCGAGAAGATCAAGCTGGTGGCGGCAACAGATTCGACGACGTTGATTCTTGGAGAGAGCGGAACCGGTAAGGAGTTGGTGGCCAATGCCATCCATCAAAACAGCCCGCGCAGCCAGTACCCTCTGATCAAAGTTTGACCAGATCACACAGCGCGCCCTTGAAATGCTGCATGCAAGCGGCGCGGCTATTTACC
>DATIQH010000431.1:0-5974 GCA_035471155.1 Nitrospiraceae bacterium
GACAAGGTCAAGGCGTATATCACGGACCAGGGGCATACCACAACGCTTCAGCGCGACGAGTGAGCTGGCAATTTGTCGTGAGGCCATGACACTGAATCGCCTCAATTCTATAAATTTCGAGAAGGAGGGGTTATGAGACGACTCGACCTTACAAAAGCGAGTCTCATAGTCAGTCTCGCTTGTATGATGCTTTTTGGGGGATACGTCCTTGGAGCTAAGTCTCCACAAGCAAGTTCTCGTTCTCCCGAGTCGGAGAGTTCGCGGGTCGTGGAAGGTTCGTTAGTCACATTCCAGTTTGTGGCCATCGTTCCCGGCTCGACAGGGATCGACTACGCCAACGTCAGCGAGTTTATTCAGGGTCGGCGCGAGATCGTCTCAGCTTTGGAGAAAGAGGTAGTCGGAATGAAACCGGGGGAGGAAAAGAAGGTTGAACTGAGCCCAGAGGAAGGTTTTGGCACTTATAATGCTGAGAAAAAAATAATTGTTCAAAAAACTTTTCTGCCGCCTGGAGCGAAAGAGGGAGCTATCGTGCAGAATGCGCTGGGCGAGTTCGCTACGGTGGCAGAGGTATTGGACACGACAGTTGTATTGGATTACAACCACCCGCTCGCGGGGAAACCCGTTGTGGTGCAGCTGAAGATCCTTGAGGTCGAGAATCCGTGATCAAACATTCAGATAAGGCGATGAGAGCGGCCATCTTATCTTTCTGGGCGTCCCACTCATCCCCTTGTGTGCCGAGGTAGGCTGCCCCAAATCCGGACTGACCATTTGGGCGACCGCTGCTTCGGTTACTTCAAATAATCCGCTTTGGGTGAGTATGCCGCTGACTGGCAGATGATGAGACCAGAATCCTTTGGCCCCCGCCAGACGCGTGGTCGGTGCCCTCGCCGCCGCTGCCTGCGCTGGAACCGACCGTGAGGGCAGGCGAATCGATGAGAGGCGTTCCTGTTTCGAGATGAAGGTGCGTACAGGAAAAGCTGAAATGCGGGTGGTTTGATTTTGGGAAAGCATTACGCTCGGCTCTATGGTATCAGTTCCCTCTATGCTCCCTTCCATTCCTCCGGACTGGCGATCTTTGCTCAAGGAAGAGACGCTGAAGCCGTATTATCAGGCGCTCGATGAGTTTCTTGAAAGAGAACTGGCCAATGGACAGATGATTCTTCCTGCCCGCAAGGACAGCTTCAACGCCTTAGCCGCAACATCGTATGATCAAGTCCGCGTGGTGCTCGTCGGCCAGGACCCTTACCCGACCCCTGGTCATGCCCACGGACTCTGTTTCTCTGTGCAGCCGACCGTTCGACCGTTACCCCATTCGTTACAAAATGTTTTTCGGGAACTCCATGACGATGTTGGATGCCGGATTCCCAATAACGGGTATCTGTTGCCCTGGGCCAGGCAGGGTGTTCTCATGCTCAATACGGTTCTCACGGTTCGGGCCAGCGAGGCGAATTCGCATCAGGGGCGTGGATGGGAACGATTCACTGATTGCGTGATTGCACTAGTGGCAGCGAAGCAGACGCGGGTGGTTTTCGTACTGTGGGGGCGTGAGGCTCAGAAGAAGCGGACATTGATCACGCAATCGCACCATACCGTGATTGCAACGGCACATCCCTCGCCCTTGTCAGTGAGAAAGTTTTACGGATGTCGCTGCTTCTCACAGATCAATCGAGACCTTGCCGATGCAGGGATGGTTCCGATTAATTGGCAGATTCCAGATGTCTAACGACAGGGTGCTGAAAAATCTCGCCAGCGTCGTTCTCGGCTCATCGAAATCCTCAACGTACCCCTGAGGGTACGCCTCCGGTTTCGAATCGCCTCCGGCCTTGCTGGACGAACTTTTTGAGCATCCTGCAAGAGTGTTACCTTGTTGGGCCACACGGTCAGACACTCGAAGTCCTCGCCTGCCGAAATAGATGTTCCGCAAGCAGCTAAGCAGGATAGACTGCTCCGCATGGGTGTGGTCTTGTTACGGCGTGCTTTCCCTGAGAGCCTCTCCAAATCCTCTGTTCGATGCGGCAAAGACAGAATAATTATTGCTCCATGATATCCGGTCATTACAGCCGACCTCTGTCTCCATCGCGTTGACTCTTCTCTCTGAGGCCTGTAAAGTGACAGACGACGTATTGAGCCACGTCGACTGTCCCATCTCTCGCACAGCACTCCCTCCCACGTTCCCGTGCGTCTGATTCTCCAGTCTCCGCCGCTTCTACGCCAGAGGTCCCGTTGGTTGCCATACGTGCGTGGCCCACTACCACTGTGTCTGACGAGGGAAGTGGTTGAGTCAAACCGATGGGACGTAGCAGTGGTGTTCTGTCTACGCTGTAATTATTCACGCGAGAAAGGAGTGCCACATGAACCAGGAACAATTCAACGCCTTTTGGATACAGCTCAAGGCGCCACTCAAAGCGAAATGGGGAAAGATCACGGATGCGGATCTTCAGGAGATCGAGGGGAACCTGAATACGTTCACCGCTGTGCTGGCGAAGCGATATGGGACGACCGAGAGTGCCGAAGTCAATACCTGGGCCAACCGGCGCTATTCCCATTGGTCCGGGAACTATACGAGCAAGTATGCAGATCCGGTAAAGGTAGGCTGACGAACAGCGCAGCCGATCGTATAGGAAATGGGACCGATACACGGCCTGATCAAGTAGAGCGTGCGTCGAGAACCCTGACAAGGAAGAGGAAAGGAGCGATTCATGAAGAAGATTGTGATCAATAAAAGCTACAACGAGTTTTGCCTGAGTCATAAGGCGTTTCTTCGATTGCGTGAGCTGGGCCAGCAGGATGCGCTCACGGAGATAGATCTCGGTGCCTATTGGCCGGAGGCTGCAACGCCAAGCGAGCCAAGCCTCAATCAATGCGGAAAGATGATCCCGCGCGATGACCTGAAGCTGGCCCAAGTCGTGGAGGAACTCGGTGGGGCTGCCAATGGCCATGGGGCCGAGCTACGGGTAGTCACGATCCCGGACGATGTCCGATGGATCATCGGCGGTGTGGGTGGGGTGGAGCACGTCAGCGAAGTTCACCGGACGTGGGCCTAACTCATATCATTCAGGAAGGCTTCTACTGCGACTGTTGATGCTTTGGGGAGAGGGGCGTGGTTAGATCCTGTGGTTCGCCTAGCAGCAACTTGGCGCGATGAAACGCGTTGGTTCTTGCTTCCCATTCCGTCTTGTAGCCTTTCGACGAATCCTGGCCATGCAGTCCGTTGTCGAGATGGCTGAACCCCGGAATCGAAAACCTGCACAGCCATTTTCCGTTCTTGATCTGGCTGGTAACCAAGATCACTTTCTGGCCTTTGGCGTAGCAAGTTTCTGTCATGGTTGGCATGCAGGAACCGTTATTCAGATCAACCCTTCCGACCTACTCTTGCGAGGCTAGGCCGGTTTCACGAAGCGATCAGGCGTCAGCACACTGTGCAGCGATTGTGTGACAGCGCGGCGGTAGGGCGCCTTCTGTCGCAGCATAATGACGAGGTCTTCATCGTCGATCAAAATCGATAGATCGCTCTCGGTGACGAGCTGCCGATCCGGCGCCCCGATATTCATGCGATATTGCGTCTTCCCGTCAGGATTTCGGTTGGGTCCGCTGACGATCTCGGTGAGCCCATCGATAAATCCGACATGTCCTTCATGCCGGTGCTTGACCTTCGTGCCGTCAGGAATGCGGACCCAGGCTTTGGCTGTTCCGGACTGCACAGGCTTTATGGGCTTCGTGGTCATGGTCTCTCCCTGTAATCCATTATAGAGTGAAGAATCACCCCGGTTTTTCTTCGCCCACCTCGCCGTTGAGGAGGTGTCGAACACTTTTTCCAGCAGGGGCCTCGAATCGAGCATAACAAGAATCGGCACGTCTTTGACGGAGGAGCAGCAGAGACTCAGGAACGATCCCGCGGAGCGTCTTCAGCACTGACCGAAACGCGAGGGATAGGAACGTATCCATGGTTCATGCAAAAGCCTCATACTCTACCACAGACAGGGGTGCTATAGCGAGTTGGCAGGCTGTTGATAAAGTCTGCCAAATTCGTTCTTGCATCGCTCAGATCCTCGACAGGGACCAGGCCGCCCCACCACTCGGCGGCGCGCACAGACGTGGTGCTCCTTATTCGTCGCACCGTGCACCCTAGAGGGTAGCCTCCCAGACAAGCACATTCTTATCGTGCACGTTCTGCGAGCAGGAGGACGTCAGGCCTCCTCTCCATTTTTGCCTTGCTGGGATGTTATGATGGGCAGAGTTCCGAGAGCGAAGTCTTATTCTCCTTCGCCGAATACCACGCAGCTTGCTGCGGAGAGCTTCATTCATACTTACACAAGGAGTCTATGTTCATGAATCTGGCGCGTCATATCATTGGAATCTCGTTGGGAGTCCTGTTGCTATCAGGTATTGGCCTTGCGGCAGAACCGGCTGAGGTGGAAAAGTTTGTGAAGGCCCGTGTCGATATCGGTGAGATGATGACGAACTATTTTCAAGGTGGAGGGATGTTCAAAGATGGGCAGCGGCCATCGGCTGATCAAATGAAGGAGATGGGCGCAGACATTCACACAAAACTCGGTAAGCTGTTGGCAAAGTATGATCTGACGGTTGAGGAGTATCGAAAGCGCAGCCCCGAGATCTTCGCCGACGAGGCGGCAGTGAAGGGCTATCTCAACGAACATCCGGACATGAAGGCGCGATACGAGGCGCTCCCGCTGGATCGGATGGGGCGCGGTGGCAGCACCGGGCGAGGGTATTAGTTCCGATCGCTCCTAGGGATTGGCGGGGCTGTTCTTCACTGACGCATCGAGCGTCCGTCATCTAATGATCTTTCCAATCCCGCGCATTCTCTCTTCAGGGATGGAGGCTGATTGATCTTCCTCTGCGCGCGTCCAACGAGGGCCTTCTGAGGCCGCGCGTTGCGAGAGCACAGAATATCATCAGCCTCTATCCCCTTTCTTCCTTTCATTGACTCTCTTTCACCCTCTCCATATAATGCCGCTCGGGTATAGATTTTTCTGCCTTTCCAGACACTTATGGCTTCCTCGACCAAGACAACCTTCGCAGGAAAATGGGGCAAGATTCGCGCGGAACTTTCCCATGCCTTTTCGACCATATCCGGGGCCGAGGTATTCACGGCCGAAGACCTCGCGCTGCTTGAACGAGTCGCCGATGCGGTGGTGAAACGGGGCATGACTGCTCCTGCCACCGTATTCTTGGAATCTCTCGGCCCCATGAACTTTCTCGGCAGTCAGGCGCTCTATTTCTTGACCCCCATCGTAGAATGGGCCTTTCGGGCGAAGGAAGTCGAGCACGTGGCCCGATTGCTTGAACGACGCGATACGATCGCCCGTCTCATCGCCATCATTGAAACGAAGTCTGCTCCCCAAGCTCCTCCCCAGGCTCCTCAAGGAGCCTCCACTCAATGAGTGTGCCGAGTCCAGCACCGATCAAGCCGGTGATCTCCCATCCGTTGAACGTGATCGTTGCGACTGACTGCGGCAGTACCACGACCAAGGCCATTCTGATTGAAAAGGTCGGCGATGAGTACCGGCAAACGTATCGCGGTGAAGCGCCGACGACGGTGGAGGCGCCCTTCGAAGATGTCACGCGCGGGGTGCTGAACGCGATTGCAGAAATTGAGGAACTCTCCGGCCGAAAAATCCTCGACGGCGACAAGATTATCACGCCCTGCCGCGATGCGAAGACCGGTGTCGACATCTATATCTCCACCAGCAGCGCGGGCGGCGGATTGCAAATGATGGTGACCGGGGTCGTGCAAAATATGACCGGTGAAAGCGCGCAACGGGCGGCGCTTGGAGCCGGCGCGATTGTCATCGATGTGTTGGCATCGAACGACGGCCGGTTGCCGCATGAAAAGATCGAGCGCATTCGCACGATGCGGCCCGACATGATCCTGATGTCCGGCGGGACGGACGGGGGGGCGGTGACCCATGTGGTTGAGATGGCGGAGTACATTTCGGCAGCGGAGCCACAT
>DATIQH010000432.1:0-3165 GCA_035471155.1 Nitrospiraceae bacterium
GCTCCCCCACCTTTTCCCTTGAGGGTGGAGCAAGCATGTCACAGTTCTCTACACTTCTCTCTAAAGGAGTGGCCAAGGTTGTCCTTTACTGCGCGCATCGAACGAGCACTTTCTGAATGTGCGCGTTCTGCGAGCAATAAGGGCACCTGGCCGCTCCTTCCTCTTTCTATTTTACGAGAAAGGGTTTTGAGTTCTCTCCGGAGGCCGTCGTAACGGTGAGGAGAACCAGGCCTTTTTTCCCGCCGCTTGGCACGGTCGTGGTGATGCGGTCTTTGGTCTGTTGAAACTGAGCCGGGTGGCCTGGACCGAATGAGACGCCTCGCAAGCAGGCTGCCTCGCCGAAGTTGGTTCCGGTGATGGTGACCTTGTCTCCGGCTTTTCCTTCATCCGGCATGACTTTGTCGAGCTTCGGCGCTTCACCGAAACAGGCTGGAGCTTTTCCTGCAGTCTCTGCGGTGGCGAATTTTGGAGCGATGACTTTTTTGGCAGGCGAGCTTGTGCCGGCCTTTGCCGGCTTTTTCGTCTGCTTCACCGGTTCGGCGGCCCAGGCGGGCGAACTGATCGCTGCCAGGCTGAGCGCCAACGCTCCGATTGCAACCATCACTCTGAAACCTCTCGCTATTCTCATGACAACCTCCGATTGTATTGCGAGCGCATAGATGTCTGATCGATCACCGGTCTTGAAGCCGGTTGAATCAATCTTCAATCGTTGAAATATCGCCAACATCCTGTCCAAGTTCTTTCGCTTTGAGCACCCGCCGCATGATTTTGCCGGATCGGGTTTTGGGAAGGGACTGCACGATGTCGATTTCCGACGGCACGGCAATCTTTCCCAATTCGCTCATCACTTGATCCTTGATCGACTGGATCAGTGTCGGGCTGCCCACTTCTCCCTGCTTTAAAATGACGAAGGCCTTGATGGACTCGCCGACAAGCTTGTGAGGTTTGCCGATCACCGCGGCTTCCGCCACAGCATGGTGGCTAACCAGCGCGCTTTCCACTTCGGCGGTGCCGAGTCGGTTGCCGGCTACTTTGATCACGTCGTCGGCGCGGCCCATGAACCACATGTAGCCGTCGTCATCTTTGTGGCAGATGTCGCCGGCGGTATAGCAGTTCGGGATCGTGTTCCAATACGTCTTGTAGCGTTCCGGATCTTTATAGATGGTTCGCATCATCGAGGGCCAGGGCTTTTTGATGACGGCAAGGCCCCCGGCGTTGGCTGGAAGGCTGTTGCCCTGGCTGTCGACGACATCGGCCTCGATGCCGAGGAATGGTCTGGTGGCGGAGCCTGGCTTTAAAGGGACGGACGGCAGGGGGGTAATCAGGATGGATCCTGTTTCGGTCTGCCACCAGGTGTCCATGATCGGTTTATCTCCACCGGCCGCGCGATGGAACCATTCCAAGGCTTCCGGATTGATCGGTTCGCCTACGCTGCCCAGGATGCGAAGTGTGGAGAGATCATATTTCTTAGGCCAGTCTTCTCCGTAACGCATGAGCAGGCGAATGGCGGTGGGAGTCGTATAGAAAATCGAAACGCCGTATCGTTCGATCAAATCCCACCAGCGGCCCGGGTTTGGATAATCGGGCTTACCTTCAGCTGTGAGGATTGTGGCGCCGTTGAGGAGGGGGCCATACACAATATAACTGTGGCCGGTGACCCACCCCGGGTCGGCGACACAGAAGTAGACGTCGTCCTCTTTGAGATCGAAGACGTATTTCGTGGTGATGTAGGTCCCGACCATGTAGCCGCCATGGACATGGACTACGCCTTTGGGTTTGCCTGTGGTGCCTGAGGTGTAGAGAATGTACAGCGGATGTTCTGCATCCAGGTGCTCGGCTTCGCAGACCGCTTTCTCGCCCTTCAGCCAGTCGTGCCAATCGATTTCCTTCGGTGTGGACAATGTGACTCCCGGAGTCTGGCGTCGCAGGACCACGACATGTTCGACGGTGGAGGAATTGGCGACGGCTTGATCGACCACCGACTTGAGGTTCAGCACCTTTCCCCGGTCGAACCCGACATCTGCCGTGATGACCAGTCTGGACTCGGCATCCTGAATTCGGCTTGCGAGGGCCGGGGCGCTGAATCCTGAATACACCACGCTATGAATGACACCGATGCGGGCGCAGGCGAGCATGGCGACGATCTGTTCGGGTACTTTTGGCAGGTAGATCGTGACCCGGTCGCCTTTGGCGAGCCCAAGTTTCTTGAGCGCATTTGCGCAACGGTTGACCTGCCGGTAGAGTTCCCCATAGGTGATGACCCGTTCTTGATCGTTTTCGCCTACCCAGATGATGGCGACTTTGTTCCTGCGCCAGGTTTTCACATGACGATCCAGACAGTTATACGTGATGTTGCAGGTGGCGCCGACGAACCATTTAGCCCAGGGATAGTTCCATTCGAGAACCTTGGTCCAGGGAGAAAACCACTCAAGCTCCTTGGCGACGCTGCTCCAGAAACCTTCAGGATCGGCAATCGATTTCTTGTAGGCACTGTCGTAGTCTTGAATATAGGCAATGGCTTTTGTCTGAGTGGTCGGCTGATATACACGGCTTTCCTTGAGAAGGGTATCGATGTTGTCTGCCATGGTGCGATGACTCCTTCAGGTCGAGGTGGGAAGCAAACCGGCGCCATTATGCTGGAGGGGGTAGGGGGAACTCAACCATACCTTAGCAGGATGCTGAAAAAGGCCGCCAGCAGAGAGAGGGATGACCCGGACGAGTCCCCTGTGCTCGCACAACGCGCGGTCTCAGAAGACCCTCGTTGGATGCGCGCAGTGGGAGACTCATCCGGGCCATCCCAGGGCGAAATCGACGAGCAAGCTTGGAATAACCATCTTTGATCACTCGCTGCGGCCTTGCTTGGGACAAGGCGCGTCTCGGCGCGCCAGGGTTGGGTGGGTGAGAAGTCTGGCCTTTTTGAGCATCCTGCAACGACTACGGCTTCGCGGGGACGACAGAAGCGGGGGGAGTTGACTGTGCCACAGCAGCCCTAGCACGGACATGGTTGCCCCCTAATTCGAGATAACGTGTGAAGGCCTCAACCGACTTCGGTTGATCCTTCATCTCATCGGCATAGAGAATACCCAGCGAGAAATAAACATCTGTGTAGTTGGGATTGACGACCAGAGCCTCCCGCATCGCGCGCTCCGCGTCGGCATACTGCCC
>DATIQH010000433.1:0-2378 GCA_035471155.1 Nitrospiraceae bacterium
TTGTTGGCACTGCCGACAATTTCAGGGGACTGAGCGTTCAGAAGACGGCCCAGGGAGTCCTCTAAAGGACCCAACGAGGATTCTTTTTTAACAATCTCGGTTACTCCAAGCATACGGATCTGCTGCTCGGTCTTAGCAGTCCAGGTCCCCGTAAACATGATCACCGGTTGGTTGCGATCGATACGGCGAATCTCTTGTAAAACCGCCAGCCCGTCCATCTCCGGCATTTTCAGATCGAGCACAATGAAATCGGGGTGTTCTTGGCGGAAGAGCTCGAGGCCTCTTTGCCCATTCTCCGCGAGCACCACGTCATAGCCCTTCCGACGGAGGAAGACATCGAGGAGGTGTCGGATCCCCCGATCGTCATCAATCACCAGAACTTTGGCCATGTACCTCTCCCGAAATCAAACGGCATCCGCGCGCGAATCCTTACCCTTTCCCCTTCGGCAGCAGCCCCTTCTTCTCCATCTCCTGCAAATGAGCCTCGACCAAATCCAGCAAAAATTGCTTCATACGCTTTCGCTCGATCGCGGCTGCAATCCTGGTCCAGTGCATGGTCTCGCGCGGAATATCTCTGATGACCCAAGCCCCACTGTCTTGCTCTTTAGGTTATTTCCCCCTCGGCATGGGGCGGAACGTATCACACGTACTGTGTTCGCACAAATAGCACTTTCAATACTAGGCTATCTATAGATAGTCTAGTATCTAATAGGAGGTGACACTCATGAAGATGGTCAGAATACTCGTTCAACTCCCTGAATTACTGGAAACAAAATTCGATGCGAAACGCAAACGCGGCACGAGCGTAGCTGGCTTGATTCGGCATTTACTAGGCAGCAGTTCAAAGACAAGAAGGCCCGCTGGTGCGGGTTCGCGGAACTGGCCACTGGCAGTTCAGGAAAATACTTGCTCCTCCAGCGAACCCCTCTAGAATGGACATACGTACCACGCCGGAGCCTGTGAAATGACCGGTCAGGAAACGACGGAATGATCTTTCGGGTGCTGCTCCTCAAAGATTGGGGGGACGACGTGCTGCTCTGTGAACGCGCGTTGACTCGAGGGGAACCAACCGTGGCACGGCTCGTGTGGACTCGTCAGCCTGTGCAGGTGACAGCCAGCTAACGTGAAACTGCAAAGGTGCGGCGCGAGTGTTTCGCCCTCAGCCGCAGAGCGAGGCAATAATGCAAGCGCGGCGCAACTCACAGGTTCCAGGCTCGACGAAGGCGCGGGTCTACCTCATTACGCTCCAGCTCCTGTTCGTGGCGATCCTGGTTGAGCCACTTCTTCGGACGCTGCCTGTCACCCAACTGCAGAGCATCCTACTCGCGGTCCTGGCCGTCCTGATGGTGACCCTGCTGGCCGCTCCCCAGCGGCTGTTGAGGACGACCTGGTTCATCGCCCTTCTGGCTTTAGGCAACTCGGCCGTGCTCGTGCACACGATGCAGGATGTGTCGACCATCGAGCCGTGGATCATGTGCGAATTTCTCCTTCTCATGGTAACGATATCGTATGCGCCGTCTGTTTCGAAGAGCGTGGGGCTCAGTGGTCTCGTGGTGGGCCTGTACGCGCTCTCCCTCTATCGATTCGGTCTGTTCGAGACCGATCATGTGTTTCTGCTCCCCGTTCTACTGTCCGTATCGCTGGCCTTCGCAGGCAAGGCGCGGGTCGTCCAAACGGAAATCGAGCGCATTACGGAAACCGAAGAGCAGACTCGGTACAGGACGATGACGGACGCATTAACCGGCCTGCCCAACCGGGCACTGTTCCTCGAACAGGTGGCGCGAGCAATCCAATGCAACCGCGCCGACGGGGACGCTCAGTTCGCCATCCTGTTCATTGATTTGGACGGATTCAAACCAATCAACGACCGCCTCGGGCACAAGGCGGGCGATGCCGTGCTGCGGCACACGGCCAAACGGTTTCAGGCCTGTATGCGCAAAGGCGACACGGTAGGCCGCTACGGCGGAGACGAGTTTACGCTGCTGGTCCACCACGTGATCGGTCCCGACGACGCGATCCGCGTTGCCGAGCGTGTCCTTGCGAAACTCAAAGAGCCGATCGACATCGGAGAGCTAGTCATGGTCGGGGCGAGTATCGGGATTGCGTTGAGTACCAATCTGCACGAACAGCCAGAGGATATGATCCGGGATGCGGACGGGGCGATGTATCGAGCGAAGGCGCAGGGAAAGAATCAATATGTCTTCAGCGATCAAACGCGAGACATCCCAAACGGGGAACTCAAGAATCGATTGAAGCGGATGGTGCAGGCGCGGTGGTGAGTGGTGCGCTGCCGACTTTAACACATGAGAAGTGACCAGCCGAGAGTATCTGTCACACCTACCCTACGAGTGATCACACCCACGCTGACTCGCGTGCTG
>DATIQH010000434.1:0-2408 GCA_035471155.1 Nitrospiraceae bacterium
CAATCCGCCGGTGATCAACGCGGCCATTCTCAGAAATCGTCGGGATGCCCAGCCAAAGAAAAATCCTGCCAGGTAGCTGCCACCGATGCCTGCCACAGCAGGCGATGAGTAATCAGCCACCCATGAGGCGAGGCTTCCGACCGTGACGATGCCGGCGGCGATGACAGATTTTGCATTCCAGGGCGCATTGGCTAGGAGCGCCGCCCATATTCCTTGGGAGGCAGGCTCCTGCGAGTGGTCCTGATACTGGTCTGTGTCCATATAATGAAGCGGTCTAGAGTTTGCTGAAACACTCGATTTTTGCACGACTCACTGTTGTCTAACACGTAAGGTAGTAGTGTTGAATGATCAGCAGGATGCTCAAAATGGCCGTTCAGCAAGGCCGCAGCGAGTGAAGGGCCGAGGCGTACCCTCTGGGGTACGTTGAGGGTCTGAACGATGCGAGAACGCTGCTGGCGGACATTTTCAGCATCCTGCTAGAGCCGGCTGTTCGCGAAGGTATCACAGGCCTTAGGGTCGCCTGTCTCCAATCCTTTACGCAGCCACGTCATCCGTTGCTCGGAGGAGCCGTGTGTCCAGCTTTCCGGCTGGACATAGCCGCGGGATTGTTTCTGGAGTTGATCATCACCAATGGCTCCTGCCGCTCGGAGCCCTGCTTCGAAATCGCCTGGTTCAATGAGGTTCCGCTCACGTTTGGCGTGGTGGCCCCAGACACCGGCGAAACAATCGGCCTGCAATTCCATTTGTACTGACAAGGCATTTCCCTCTCGTTCAGAGGCCTGGCGTTGGAGGCGTGTCACCTTCTCCGCAATGCCCATCAAGTTTTGCACGTGATGGCCCACCTCATGGGCGATCACGTAGGCTTGCGCAAATTCTCCGGGCGCCCCCAGCCGTTGTGCCATTACTTTGAAGAAGGACAGGTCGAGGTACACTTTGTGATCTCTGGGGCAGTAGAAGGGGCCGACTGCGGACGATGTGGTTCCGCAAGCAGACTGAACTGCGCCTGTGAAGAGTACGAGTCGGGGATCTTCATACCTCGGCCCAAGGAGTTGCCTCCAGGTGGTTTCCGTGTCGGCGAGGACCACCGCGGCGAACTTGCCGAGTTGGTCGCTAGGTGCTCCGGTCGGTGCGGATTCGGACGGTATCGATGAGTCGGTTATCTCCTGCACGCCATTGATCATGTTGAGGAGGGTTATGGGATTGATGCCGGTGAAATAGCTGACGACTAGCACCAACACGAGGCCGCCCAGTCCAAGCCCTCCTCCGATTCTGGCCGGCCCCATCCCTCGACGATCTTCGACATTGCCGCTTTCCCGTTGTCCTTCCCAGCGCATGAGCATCTCCTGATTTGGACGAGGTACCGTGAACGGGGGATCAGGCCGGCTCTTCCTCCATGGCCTGAATGAACTTGTCGGCTTCGGCGATGGAACGGTTCATGTCTTTGACCAGCCGATCGACCTGGGCGTCGACCTTGACCAACTCGCCTTTTATGGCGGCCAGCGCGCGCGCATTGAGATTGTGCTTCAGATAGAGCACATGGTCGCGGAGCGGCCTCAGGACTGGGTCGATTCGCTGCTCGGCCCGATTCATGGCGCCGAGCATTTCTTTGTAGCGGGTTTTGGTTTGCGTGAGCTTCGCTTCGCTCTTCCGGCGCAAGTCCGCGCTGGAATATTGGCCGAGTTCGGTTTCCCATTCCGAGAAGAGCGCATCGGCCACGCTTTCGACGTCTCTGATGCGTTTCCGCACCGTCTCGGCGCTGTCCTCGCTGCTTTGCAGTTCGCTGTTGAGTTTCTTATACGTGTCTTCCAGGTCTCCACCTTGGTAGCTCACGACATTTCCGAATTGCTCTAAGGCGCTTTGAATGTCTTTCTTGGCATCTTCTTGCGCGTCACGCGCTGACTTGACACGGCTGCTCAGGATATCGCGCTTGGCGTAGCCCATCTTATCCATCGTGGCGAGATAGACGGTATCGCAGGCGGATAAGCCAAAGGCCATCGTGAGGAACAGAACCATCAGCGTGAGTCGCAACATAGGGAGGCTCCTCAGTTGGCAAAGCGGGGTCAATTCTTACGAGCGATCTCGAGGGTGGATCACATGATGCATCATAACTGAAGCCGGGAACAGGGGGGAAGGGTTGATTGAAGGAGGAGGTGCCCAATGAGTATAGGCACCTCCGGAGGATGGATGGCTATTTCGATGCAGTCGTACTGGTTTCGACTTGGCCGGCAATTTCTTTGAGGTCCTTGGGATACAAGACGATCTCGATTCGACGGTTGGACGATCTTCCCTCTTCGGAGTCGTTCGAGGCGAGGGGTTGTGTATCTGCGTAACCGACTGCGGAGAGGTGCTGGCGATCGACGCTGCCCTGATCGATCAGGTAGCGTACCACGGTCGTGGCTCGCGCCGTC
>DATIQH010000435.1:0-10446 GCA_035471155.1 Nitrospiraceae bacterium
ATAGTTTTACAATTTCGACCGACACGCCGCGCTGATTGAAATACCGCTCGGTGATCTTCGGATACTTAGTGGCCACCCGAATTTTCGAGGACAGCCTGTCGCGTGAGGCCTGTCCCTTGAGCGCAGCGACGGCGATTCTACACGCTCCGATCTCTAAATCCAATGGCTCATAGACGTCACTATCCTGCTCCATCAAGACATCTTTCCCGACAATCCCGACATCTGCCGCACCATATTCGACATATGTCGGCACATCCGTTGGCCGCACGATCAAGAACGTCATACCGATCTCAGGACAGGGAAACACCAACCGGCGGCTTTCGGTGGAGAGGCTGCCCAGGGCATACCCCGCCCGCCGAAAGACGTCCAGCGTAAGATCCAACATTTTTCCCTTCGACAAGGCAATCGTCAGCATGATGTCAACGAGTTCCGACCGGAGCCGCTCCCTCTTTATGACGCGTGATCGTCGCGCCCAACCCGCGCAGCTTCTCTTCCATCCGCTCGTAGCCGCGATCCAGATGGTAGACACGGAGGATCTCCGTCGTGCCTTCCGCTGCAAGGCCGGCCAAAACCAACCCTGCACTCGCACGAAGATCGGATGCCATCACCGGAGCCCCGGCTAACTTGGTTGGCCCGGTCACCACCGCGCGATTGCCTTCGACCTTGATGTCGGCGCCCATCCGTCGCAACTCCTCGACATGCATAAACCGGCTTTCGAACACGGTCTCCGTAATGACACTCGTGCCCTCAGCGGCCGTCATCAACGCCACCATCTGTGCCTGCATATCGGTGGGAAACCCGGGATAGGGCAGCGTCCTGATATCGATCCCCTTGAGCCGGGCGGCCGCGTTGAGATGAATCTGTTCCTTCTCCGTCTGCATCTCGACCCCGGCCTCCCGCAGCTTCAGCAGCAACGCATCCACGTGATGCGGACGGCACCGATTGAGTGTCACCGTTCCCCGAGTAATAGCCCCGGCCACCAGATACGTGCCGGCTTCAATGCGATCGGGAATGACATCGTGATCGCTGCCGTGCAATTCACGAACACCTTCAATTGTAATGACATCTGAGCCGGCACCGTCGATGCGAGCCCCTCGCTTCACGAGAAAATCCGCAAGGTCCACGATCTCCGGTTCTTTCGCTGCGTTTTCAATGACCGTTGTTCCTTGGGCGAGCGACGCAGCCATCATCAAATTTTCCGTTCCGGTGACCGTCGGCGTGTCGCAATAAATCTGTGCGCCCCTCAGTCGCTTCGCTTTGGCACGAATATACCCATGTTCCATCGAAACTTCCGCACCCATTTTGGCCAGCCCGGCAAGATGGAGATTGACGGGTCGCGACCCAATCGCGCAGCCCCCGGGCATCGATACCGTCGCTTCTCCCCATCGCGCCAGCAGCGGGCCCAACACCAGCACGGAAGCCCGCATGGTCTTCACCAGGTCATACGGAGCTTGGGTCGACGTAATCACCGCAGCGTTAATGACCGCGCGATTGTTCTCGAATTGAACCTTCGCGCCCAAGATGCCCAACAACTTGCCCATGGTGACGACGTCCACCACGCGAGGCACATTGGTAATCACACATCCCCCGCCGCCGAGAATGGTGGAGGCTAAGATCGGCAACGCGGCATTCTTCGCCCCGCTGATCTGAACCTCTCCTCGAAGCGGCGTTCCACCGGTGATGATAGTACGATCCATCTTCTAAGCCCCTACTCGTTCCACAATCACGACACGCTCGATCCCGGCTTCGTCGTAGATCAGCCTGTGGAATCGATACTCTGCCATCCGCTCGATAATCCGGCGCATTGCCGGAGCCTGGCCTGCACCGATTTCCATAATCAATGCGCCGGTGGGAGAGAGATATCGATCGGCCTCCCGCAGCAGCCGCTCGTGCAGCTCCGTTCCCTGAGGCCCTGCTACCAACGCCACACGCGGCTCAAATAGCCGGACTTCCGGCTGGAGCGCCAGCCACTCAGTTTCTGTAATATAGGGGGGATTTGAGACAATGACGTCGACCTGCTCTTCCAGCTCCTGTCCCGCCAATGCTCCCAACAAGTCACCTTCCAACCATGTGATCCGCTCACCAACCGCATGACGAACGGCATTCTGCCTGGCAACGTTGAGCGAGAGATTCGATAGGTCCGTCGCGATCACGCGCGCACGAGGTCTCAGGCGCGCAAGCGCCACGGCAATGCATCCAGACCCCGTGCAAACATCGACAACGGTGGCTTCTCGCTCGGCAGAGATCCGTTGGGTGACATATTCCACCAGCAGCTCTGTTTCCGGCCTCGGAATGAGTACCGCTTGGTTCACGTCAAACTCCAGCCCAAAAAATTCCTGAGTCCCCAAGATATATTGCAACGGCTCGCGAGCAACCCGCCGCTTGACCAGCCCTCTCACGGCCACCAGTTCTGCTGGAGACAGCACTCGGTCTCGATCGGTCACCACATGATGCGTAGAAAGCCGGAGCGCCTGCTCCACGATCCACAACGCTTCTTGTCCAGCGCTCTCGATACCCGCCCGTTCCAGCAGTCGCCGCGCCTCGACGATCACTTCACCGAGCGCCGCCTGGCCTGTTGACTGCGGGATAGGGGAAACTGCTTCCATAACAATTACGACGCTCCTACTTCTTGCTGACGCTGCGCTTTCAGCGCTTGGACAAGTTCGCCAAGATCGCCTTCGAGGACTTGCTCCAGCTTATGCAACGTTACTCCGACACGATGATCCGTCACACGATTTTGGGGGAAATTGTAGGTGCGAATCTTCTCGCTTCGCTCGCCCGTGCCCACTTGTGCCTTGCGGTTCTGGGCGATCTCCGCTTCCTGTCTCTCCCGCTCCGCTTCGACGATTCTGGCCCGCAAGGTCCGCATGGCCTTGGTGCGATTCTTCAGCTGCGACCGTTCGTCCTGGCAACTCACCACCACACCGGTTGGAATATGGGTGATCCGCACCGCCGATTTTGTCGTATTGACGCTCTGGCCCCCGGCACCGGATGAACAAAAGGTGTCAATTCGAAGATCCATGGGATCGATGTGCACATCCACCTCGTCCACTTCAGGCATGACGGCGACCGTAACGGTCGAAGTATGAATCCGGCCACTGGCCTCAGTAACGGGAACCCGCTGCACCCGATGGACCCCGGCTTCGAACTTGAAATGGCTATAGGCGCCCTTCCCTTCGATCAACGCAACGACTCCTTTGTAGCCTCCGCCCGTGGTTTCGGTGGCTTCGACCATATCCACCTTGAATCCTTTAATCTCGGCGTACTTGCTATACATGCGGAATAATTCTCCGGCAAAGAGCGCCGCCTCGTCGCCACCGGTCCCGGCGCGGATTTCGAGGAGTAGACTTTTCTCGTCTCGCGGATCTTTTGGAATGAGCAGCTCTTGGGCCTGCTGTTCGATCTCACGCTGCCGGCTTTCGAGCGCAGCGCTTTCCTCCATAGCCATCTTATGTAATTCAACCCCGGCCGCAGGATCGGCAAGAATATGCGCAGCTTCCTCCAGCTGTCTTTCGTTATCCCGATAGGTGACAAGAAGCCTGGCCGCCGGCTCGATGTCTGTCCGCTCCTTATTGACTTTGTGGAGCTGCGAGGGCTGGCTCATCATGGACGGATCCATAAGCTGATTCGTCAACTCATCGTATCGAGTAGCCAGCGCTTCCCATTTTTTCAGTAAGACTGCTTCCATGGCTCCATTTCCCGCCGATTCATTCAACAGCCATTCCGCGCAAAAACAAAGAGACCCTGCCCCTCAGCGAAGCAGGGTCCCCCGTATGACCTCTTCTCGAGCTACTTGCCTTTCTTCGCGTACTTCTTTTTGAACCGTTCAACGCGCCCTTCAGTATCGATGATCTTCTGCGTCCCCGTGAAAAACGGATGGCAGTTTGAACAAATATCGACATTGATATCGCCGCCCGTCGATCGAGTCTTATATTTATTACCGCAGGCACAATGCACGGCCACTTCCCGATACACGGGATGGATACCCTTCTTCATAATTCACACTCCCCCGACATCACAATCATCAGCCTTCGCCAATTCGAAGGCCCGCCACTGTACCCTGTCTCAGCAGCCAGATACAAGCCGAATACTATCGATTCATCGACTGCAGAAATTCCTGATTGGTCTTGGTGCCATGCAGCTTGTCCATCAGAAACTCCATCGCCTCCATCGTCCCGAGGGGACTCAACACCTTGCGCAGAATCCACATCTTGTTGAGCCGATCCTTGTCCACCAACAACTCTTCTTTTCTTGTCCCGGACTGGGCGATATCGATGGCCGGGAAGAGCCGCTTGTCAGCCAGACGACGATCGAGGTGGACTTCCATGTTGCCGGTCCCTTTGAACTCTTCAAAAATTACATCGTCCATCCTGCTGCCGGTGTCGACAAGCGCGGTCGCCATGATAGTGAGACTGCCGCCATTTTCGATGTTGCGGGCCGCTCCAAAGAACCGTTTTGGCCGTTGAAGGGCATTTGAATCCAACCCTCCCGACAAGACCTTGCCGCTTGGCGGCGCAATGGTATTGTAGGCACGAGCCAACCTGGTGATGCTGTCCAGCAGCACCACGACATCTTTTTTGTGCTCGACCAACCGCTTGGCCTTTTCGAGCACCATCTCAGCCACTTGAGCATGACGCTGAGCCGGTTCATCAAAGGTAGAACTGATCACTTCGGCCTTCACCTGCCGCTGCCAGTCAGTCACTTCCTCCGGCCGCTCATCGATGAGAAGCACAATTAACGTCACTTCCTTGTGGTTTTTAAGAATTGCCCGGGCGATAGCCTGCAGCAACATCGTTTTGCCGGTTCGAGGAGCCGCGACGATCAATCCGCGCTGGCCTTTACCGATCGGGGTTGTGAGATCCATCACACGGGTGCAGTATTCTTCACGGTCGAACTCGAGAACCAGGCGCTCTTCGGGATAGAGCGGCGTCAAATTATCGAAGAGGATCTTGTCACGAGACACTTCGGGGTCTTCGTAATTGACCTTTTCGACCTTGAGCAACGCAAAATACCGCTCACTCTCTTTCGGTGGACGAATTTGGCCGGAAACAATATCGCCGGTGCGCAAATTGAACCGTCGGATTTGAGAGGGCGAGATATAAATGTCGTCTGGACCGGGGAGATAGTTCGAATCGGGTGCGCGCAGAAACCCAAACCCATCAGGAAGCGTTTCAAGCACACCTTCGCCGAAGACCACGCCGTTATTCGCGGTCTGCGCCTGCAGTATCGCAAAGATCAATTCCTGCTTTCGCAGCGTGGGTGCGCCATCGATCTTCAAATCCCGCGCCACCTCATTGAGATCGGCGATGGACTTCTGCTTCAACTCCGCCAGATGCATAACTTCCCCCTTCGTTTGTGCCATGAATATCCTCTCAAGCCCCGGGCTGCATCGCTATTGACAGCGATCGCACATGGTGAACTATGGGAAATTGTCCACGAACCGAATAGTAGCGTAATGGTAATGCGTTGATGATTGTGTCGTATCTATCGGCTAAAAGAGGGTAACCCGTGAGGGACTGACCAATTTTCGCGCGTCGCTATCAGGGTACGACTCTGTCTCATGGTTGCGGATGATTGTTGCGCGCCGGAACTCATGCGTCGCTGACTTGTCTCTGTCCCTTGAGCAATTGCGGCTTGTTTCGAGATGTGCCCCGGAAGTCTTTGTGTGTGGAGATAATTATGAACCGAGCTGAGATAGTGGCCGAATCATACCTCGAGCATTGCTCTGTGTCAACAGGGATATCTTTTTTTCACACCACCTCCGTCGCACCGAACTTGCCCAACCCGCAAACCTCTTCGTGTCGACACAATAAGTCCGGCGCCGGGTGGTTGCAGCGCAAAATAGTGGTGTGCTAAATGATGGGCTTCACGGAGACAGACTATGGCGCACGACGATGAACAGGGACAGCACGAACGAATATTTACGTTGTCCGAGGCCAATCGCCTCATCCCACAACTCAATTCCAAGTTGACATCAATCCAACAGGCCAAGGCCGTCTTGTCACGCACGAAAGAAGACATCAAAAAAGCCAGTGCCCAGGCCGAATATGGTGGGGGCAGCACTGTTGGACACCTCTACATCTTGGGGCTGCAACAAGTCAGTACGAATCTTCAGGCGATCCAGGAACTCGGCATCCTGGTGAAAGATCTGGATCTCGGCCTCTGTGACTTTCCTCATATTCACGATGGACGAGTGGTCTATCTATGCTGGAAGCTCGGAGAACAAGAAGTTCGGTGGTGGCATGAGACCACCACCGGCTATAAAGACCGCTGCCCGCTGGAAGACCTCGCCTGAGGTCGGAATTTTCATTCGATGAAATTTGTCATTCTCGGATTCGATGGTCCCGACGGAGAGGCCAAACGAAAAATCTATCGCCAGGCGCATCTCGCTAAAATGGAACCTCTCGATGCACAAGGGCGGGTCGTGCTAGCCGGTCCACTGACAGATAAGACAGGAAGTCTTATCGTCATCGAAGCGGACTCGCTGGAAGACGCGCAACAATTTGCTCGAGAAGATCCTTATACCATTCATGGCATATTCGAGCGGGTTGAAGTCCACCCATTTACTCAAGTTTTTCCGAAAAAACAGTAACACACAGGCCTATCGTTCCGTTCCTTAAGCCCCCTAGCCATTTACCCTCTTTTGGTTGCATTGCCCCCTCACCTCTTGAGCGGTATAGTTATCGAGTGGAACCGCATCGGCGACTACTCTGTTCTTTCCTTTTCGTGATCGTACTATGGGAAACCCCTGCGCACAGCGCAGCCACAAAAACCGTCGTCGCCGATGGCCAATATGCCATGGCCGATGGCGACACCTTGGCCGGCGCAGAGGAAAAAGTCCTTCAGCGAGCCCAACGTAAAGCAGTGGAGGAAGCGGGAGTCTATCTCGAATCCATATTCCACGATGTAGAAAAAGAATCAGGCGGGAGAACCACACAAGCGAGCTCATTGGAAATCAGAACGATTGCTGCAGCAATTACGAAAACAGAAATCCTCGAGTCCAGGCGCTCATTCGAACGCGATCGCCCCGTTTTCTACATCCGCATTCGTGCCACAGTCGATATCAGCAGCCTGACAGAGGCGATACGCCGGCATCAATCCGACCAGCAGCTCGCACACCACTTTCGCCGGCTCCAGCAAGAGAACCATCAATTACGTTCGCAACTGCAAGAGCTTCAACAGCAGCCGATCGGCGTCCGAATGCTGGCCATCGATCCAAACGGGAAGTCCTCCTCGCAACAACGAGCCCGCACGTTGTTCGAGACTGCTCTCCACGCTTCCAATCTGCGGGATAAGATCCAGCTCACTACCGACGCCACCACTCTTGACGATCGCTACGTCGATCCACTGATTGTGCGAGGGCAAACCTATCTCCAGCTCGTCTCTCTCGCATTCTCGCAACAAACGCAATCCTCCGACTACAGGGACTACCTGAATAAAGCCAAGACAGATTTCGATCGAGCCATCACACTCGACGGCAAGAATGTATGGGCATGGATTGGAAGGGGGGATGTCCTCACATGGCTCAAACAGTTGGATGAGGCTGCAGCCGCCTATGAGCAGGTTCTCGAACTCGATGCATTCGCCGATATCGCACGCCAACGCCTGATCAGCCTCTACACCACGAAAGCCCGGCATCAGGTGAACTCAAAATTATGGCGCCCCGCTTTGGCCACTCTGAATAAACTTCTCAATGCCCAATTGCATGAAAGCTGGACCCCGTATCAAAAAGAGGCATATGCGCTCAGAAGCGAAATCTACCTCAGACTGAATCAACCTGAACAAGCGATGACAGACCTGTCTACGGTTATTCAGGTCGATCCCACTAATGTTGCCGCCCTGCTGGCAAGAGCAAAGCTTTATCAGGAGGGACTACAAGGGAGGCTTGCCAAGGATGACCTTGAACGAGCCTGCGATCTTGGATCCATTCCAGCCTGCGAGCAATTACCGTAATACCTCTTAATTTATTGATTTTACGCGAGAGTCTCATACATGAGATCGCCGGTCGAGAGCAGCCCCTCGCCTGCCAATTGGTTTGACAGACTGCATGGGCCGCTCCTATAATGCGCACTCTGAAAATGCGAACTAGATAGGCGATATTAGGCGGCCTTCTGGCAAAGTCAAAATCTGAGGACAAAAGGCCTAAGCTTCTTTCGTTCAATGGCCCCAAATTTCTCAGTGGTGGGCCTTCTGCGAAGTTGCAGAGGGGCGGGAAAAGGCTTAGAGTGAACACGTTACGCTTGTCACAACGTTTATGGATTCCGTTCCTTAACCCCTTGCCGGAGAGTACGCTGTAATGACTCAGTATCGTGTCCTTCCAGGCCCAGAGCATTTCCTTCCTCCATCGGCAGCAAGTATGGGTATTTGTTTGCCGAACCCCGGAGAAGCACATATCAACGGTGTCATCGTCCCAGAGGAAAAAGCCTACGAAGAAGCGGCGAAACAATTCCTCATGGCCAAAGTGCCGACCCTATTCCCTGGCCCCTTAGTCCTGTGGGCTTGGAACGAGAAGGCGGCCAAGAAGGCCACGGCCATCCGCCACTTGTACAATACGCTCAAGGAATGTGTGCAGCCCGGGCAAACACCCATGCTGATCCCGATGCCTGACTATCGCCCCAAATACCCTAAAATCAATCCTGAAGTCGAAATCAATCCCAACCACCCGAATCTGACCATCTGGCACAATAAAATCGATTGCTGCATGTTCATCGGAGTCCACTGCCACCAAGCCAATTTGTCGCTCAAAATCATTCGGGGCGGTACATCCTGTTACACCATTGCCATGTGTGCTCAAGCCGGTCATGAAGATGCGATGTTGTCCTTCCGCGACGCATCCGTCGAAAAGATTATGCGACTGGCTGATGCTGTGAAAAGATTAAAAGGGACGGTTCAACCACGGCTGACGTCAGCCAAGAGCGGAGCCTCAAACTAAGCGACAGGGTTTGGGATTCTGAAGACAGTGAAAGGAGCCTACATCATGGCAGACACACACTCGGTCATCGGCACAAAAAATAAAAAAGGGCAGACCTTTACCGATACCTGGACGATGATGAACGAGGCGCCGCGCACGCCGTCATTCTTCACGGGCAGCGAGGTCATCAAGGAAGCGCTCCGGCGGGCCAGCTGCGACGTGATGATCGCCTATCCGATTACTCCGCAGAGCGAAGCGGCTGCCTTGATCGGCGAACTCTTTGCCGAGGGTTACATCGGCGACTACTTCCGCGGCGAAAGCGAATTCGCCGTTATGTCGCAATGCGCGGGAGCGGCCTTCGGCGGAGCGCGCGTGTTTACGACGACCGCGGGCCCCGGCACGATGCGCGCAATGGAAAATTTCCCGATGTGGGCCGGCGCGCGGCTGCCGATTCAGATGATCGTCACCTGCCGCGGCATCAACTCACCGTTGTCGATTCAGCCGGACACGCTGGAGATTGCGTATCTTCTGAATACCGGCATGCTCGTCTGGCATGCAGAAACCGCACAGGACTTCTTCGATTGGATCCTCAAAGGCTACATGGTGTCGGAAGAGCCTGACGTGCATCTCCCTTTGGCGCTGTGCTGCGACGGATTTTTCGTGACACACACCAAGGACGTGGTCAATCTCACCCCGGCGGATATGTGCCTTCCTCCCTATGACCCATACCGCTCCCCCGTGCCCTGCATGGACATGGAATGTCCACCGGTTCGGATGATGCGCGATCCATTTGTCATGAAGAGCAACTACATCAGCTACGCCACCCACGCTTCCTGGCAACAAGAAGTCTGGGCGGCAGTGGAGCGATCCCGTAAACACACGATCAAGTGGATAAACGGGTTGATTGAGACAGAAAATGTCGATGCCGAGGTCCTCATTGTCTCCTCCGGGACAGCGGTGTCGCAAGGTCGTGAGGCCATCCGGCTCCTCGATGACGAAGGTATCCGCTGCGGTCTGGTAAAAATCAAGTCCTTGCGGCCTTGGCCGGGCGAGGAAATCCGTGAGGCGACGAAAACCGCCAAACACATTATCGTTCCCGAATTCAACGTAACCGGGTGGATGGCAAAGGAAATCAAGGCCAGCATTCCGAACAGCGAGCGTGTCCATGCCGGCCCTCATGTCTGCGGAGGCATGACAATGCCGCCGGAAATAATTGTCTCGGAAATCAAGACCTTGCTTGGCATGCGCAGCATGTCGATGGCTGGTCGCGGCAGTTGATCGCACTAAGCGCAGCAAGAACGAACGACCTGAATTAAGGTGCACCACTTGAGGAGGCTTACATGAGCAAGGAACGTATCAAGATTTCTGAAGACCTATACGACATCATGCCGTCTGACTATCAAGACCTGGTCAAGAGCGCGACCTATGGCAAGGAAGACCGAGGCTGGAAGGATATCGGCAACAGCAAAGAGCTGATCGAGCAACACTCCCTCTGCGCAGGCTGCCCAGAATCCATGGCCTTCCGCTATATCCTG
>DATIQH010000436.1:0-1937 GCA_035471155.1 Nitrospiraceae bacterium
GTCGAACGAGGCCCTTCCGAGGGCGCGCGTTCCGCGAGCAGGAGGACGACCAGGCCGCCTCCCCCCTCCGCTTCAGAGCGCCGAGGAAGGGGTGCCGCGGGAGGCGCCCAAGCGAGAAGCTGCATGCTTCCTTCGTCCTAATTTCGAAGGCTTAAACGGAGCGAACGATCTCGACCGCCGCATCACTCTCAATTCTTCCAACCGGCGACACCTTTCCTTCTCGCTCTTTGCGTACAATCCGTTCGATCTGCACGATCGCGCCGCGGTGCCAGCTATCGACAGCCGCATTTTCAGGAGAGGCCTTCCGGTCCAGCCGACCGACTTCTGGCCGCCCTGTCTCATTGCACAGCCAGGCCCGCTTTTCTCCCTTCAATTTACGTAGTTCGCTCACGACTCGGAACGTCTGCGTATTCCGAGGCACAATAGTTCGGCCATCTGTGCGCAACAGCAGATACGAGAACTTCAGCGCGTCTTTAATAAATCCTACGTCTCGATCGATCACAGCAATTACAGGAGGCGTCTGCCACGGTCGCTCTTCATGACACCAATCGTCCGGATGGTCTAAGGCAGGACAGGCCCGCTCATGCAAGCAGGGACTATAGACTGTGCAAAGGTTCTGCTTAAGCAGGTGATTACGCAATTGGTGCAGCTCTCGAGCCGTCTGCCGCAGTGCCGGTTCTACGATCATG
Organism: Nitrospiraceae bacterium; assembly: GCA_035471155.1. GTDB lineage: Bacteria > Nitrospirota > Nitrospiria > Nitrospirales > Nitrospiraceae > Palsa-1315. The sequence goes on from DATIQH010000436.1 coordinate 690, forward strand.
ATGGTGCCGTGCGTCGAGAGAAACGGCAGGAGCTGTGCGACAACGGCAGCACGCTCTGCCGAAGGATCGGTTGCCGCAGGAAACAATTCGTTGAGGGTGTTTGCGATGATCATAAGATCATAGGGCGCACCCCGCACAAGCTGCTTACCGAGATCCCCTTTGAGCGGATGTTCCAGATTCCCTTCGACGCAACGAAGGCCTTGGCCTGGTATTCCAGTCTCATTGCAGTAGGCCTCCCACAATCTCTTCGCATCCTGCAATGATTCGTGGGACGTGTCGGCAGCCAGCACCGACAAGGATTTCGCCCGTTCCGGATTGCGATGCCACAGCCAATCCAATAAAGCTAACGCCCCGGTCCCTGGACCACAACCAAGATCGAGCACCGCCATCGGCCGGTCTGATATTTCATGATTGTCGTTCGGTAACTCATCCAATAGGACTTGGACTTTGGAGAGATTCACGGGAAGAAAATACGAGAGATAGGCAGAAGCATGGGCGGAGTCATCCAGATAGTGAGGCGGCAATGTTGCACGTGCGGTTGTGAACAAGCGTGACAGATTCACAACCGCCTGTGCCAATGCATCGCCACGAAGGTCCTTTTCTGGCGATACCTTTGCCAGAACCTCCAGAATTTCCGATGACAGACCAGCCGGTTTCTGCTCGTTGAAGGGTTGCATCGGCATAGTGTAAGCTGATGGCGATTAGGAGGACAACCATGACAGACGCAATTTTATTGGCCTACAAAGATGTGGAACGCTCTATGGAGCGATTCACCGAACTCCTTCAAAGCCACGTGGACACAATGGGTGTCGCTTCATCGCACAACCCCGACCAAGTCTTCCGCATATCTCAAGGCACCAAAGCGATGAGGGATAGCGCAATGATCTATCTCTCCTATGCCAAGTACGTCGCCTACGGCATGCCGGAGTCTGAAGAGATGGTACAAGACGAACTGCAGGGGTAGACTGGTTTGCTTGATTTCTCTGGTTGATTTGGTTTGTCTTGTTCAACCAAGCAAACCAAATAAACGAAACAAACCGAGAAACACCACGGGCCCATCCGGATATCCGGATGGGCCCGTGGTGTTTCTGCTTCTACAACCGTTCTAGATGCTGCGCATGAAATGGGCTACGTCATCCTGATTGACGGCACCACCCATAATCGAAGACTGGGCGACGTTACTCGACTTCTTCCCAGTCAGACCGGACTCAACTTCGTCCACGATCAACTCCACCGGCATCGACTGGC
>DATIQH010000437.1:0-7965 GCA_035471155.1 Nitrospiraceae bacterium
CCTCGGCTGCTCGGCCCTGCGCCAGATCGCCCGCGAGTTCGGCCTCGCCCACAGCAGCGTGCAGCGCCAGAGCGAGCGGCTGGGACGCCACTGCCTGCTCTTCCTGGAGGAGCCCCGCTCTCCGCGTGTGGGATCGCAGCGGATTCCTCTTCCCTCGTACAACCGCGTTCCCATCTCGAAGCTTCTCGCGAACCCCACCGATTATCATCTGCGAGAAATCAGGATAGCCGGCACCGTCCGCGCCGTTGAGACGCACCTCATGACACGGGGTTGCGGAAAACATCATGAGTTGACCGTTATCTCACTGGAAGATGAGAGCGGGGCGATGGATGTCTTCGATCAGGGAGCCTGTGGAAGGAATACCAGTCCGGTGCGGGCACCGATGCTTGCCCCAGGCGATCGTGTCGATCTGTTAGTCCAGGTTGTTGGGGGAATGAAAACGGATGAGCCGGGAGCTTCGCCGGAAGTGATCGTCCTCTGGATCGACCGAGCCCAAGAGTAGCGGCCCTTCAAAAGTACCGCGAGTTTTTCCTTTTTTCATTTTTTCCTCGCTTCACGAAGCCGGCGGGTGGCACCGATCTCACCCAGCCGCCCGCAGCGGGGTCCCTGCACCGGGCGGGGTGCGAGGACGGCTGGGTGAGATCGGTGACAGGACCCGCTGGCTTCACCTCTTCTCTTTCATCGCCCGTTCCACTTCACGGCCGGCTTCGCGCGTCTTGATGGATTCCCGGCGGTCATGTTGTTTCTTCCCTTTGGCTAACCCAAGTTCGATCTTGGCAAAACCCCGTTTGGAGAAATAGATGCGGAGCGGGATGATCGTGAGTCCTTGCTGCTGTGTTTTGCCGAGGAGTTTATTGATCTCCTTGCGGTGGAGAAGCAGTTTCCTGGTGCGGAGAGGTTCGTGATTCATGATGTTGCCGTGGCTATAGGGACTGATGTGGCAGTGATGGAGAAACGCCTCGCCGCCCTTCACGCTGGCGTAACTATCTTGTAGATTCACCCGCCCCTCACGCAGGGATTTGACCTCCGTGCCCTGGAGCATGATGCCCGCTTCGAACTTTTCTTCAATGAAATAGTCGTGGTAGGCCTTGCGATTCGTGGCCACGGCTTTTTCGAAACTATCCTTCTGTTTCCCCATCAGGCCTCAGACTTCCATGTCCAAAAATAGATCTCTGTCAGCTTTCCGTCCGATATACGCAGCAGCAGGCTGATTGCCACGTCCGTTTTTGCTATGATGCCGCCATGCGTAGAGTCGGCTCAATCGATTCTCTTTCCAGCATCCTCGAAGGGGTAGCTCGTCGCCTTGGGCTCGAGTCCAAGTTGCTCGAAAACCGCTTGCGGCGGGACTGGGTCTCCATTGTCGGGGAGCCGATGGCATCGAATACCTGGCCCGACCAGATTCGCTACAAGAAACTCTATCTCCTGGTCCACAACAGTGTCTGGCTGCACCAACTCACATTTCTCAAGCCGACACTGATTCAGAAACTCAACGGAGCAGCGGGCGGGGAGCTCATTACCGAGATTGTGTTGCGCGTGGGCGAGATCCCCTTACGGACGGCGGCTTCTCCGGCGACGCCTACCCCTGACGGCGACGTCATTGTCGCCGAGATCACACGGGCTGAGGTAGCGTCCCATGTCTCGGCGATACGAGATCCCGATCTCCGTCTGCTGTTTACATCGGTGATATCGAGAAATCTTCGAACTCTAACTCCGCCGGGACAGGGTCCGTCACAAGCCCCCTGAAGAGAACACGCGTGGCATCGGAGACCTCACTGCCGGCCTTGGGTATCGGGCCGAGACCTCCTTCCTCTTCCTGGTCCTGCAGCCGATAGTACCCTCGCATCTCTTTCTCATAGCTTTTGACCACCGACGCGTCTCCAGCCAAAAATTTATTGAGCATCTCTGGCTCAGCCCACCCGTCGTCAGCGAACACATACACCACGACCTTTCTGTACCAGCCCTCCGGATCGCCTGGCGTCGTGGGCTGAATCTTCATCTTGGCAAAATGGTGTGTCTGGCGTCCGACCTTGCGAAAACGCTTCACCAAAGTTTCAACCCCCAGGTCGGTCGTGTCATGAGGCACGGGCGCCGCAACGATATGCCCGACTTGAGAACCGATACTATAAGGAGGGATGCTTCGATCAGGACGAGTGAGATACATCCCGCCCCAGATCAGGGTAAAGGACATGACAACCACGCCAAGAGCCAGCTTGACGACCATATCCAGGGGCTTCTTAGGCTTCTTGGATCCGGGAAGGGGAGTTGAAGAAGAATCCTGCTCTTGCATGGAAGGCCCGCATCAACGGACAAGGCGTAGGAGATCGCGTGTATCCGTTACCCGCCGCCTTCCTCGGGAAGCGCCTCGGCGCTTTCCGCCAAACGCGCGACGGCCACGACCCGGTCGCCCGCTCCCTCGAGGTCGAGAATCCGAACCCCCTGGGTGTTCCGGCCAATCTCACGGAATTCATCCACTTTGCACCGAAGCACCTTGCCCTGAGCGGCCATCAACATGATCTCGTCGCCATCCCGGACTTGAAGGAACCCGACAGCGAGCCCGTTGCGCTCGTTGGTCTTCACGCTGATGATGCCCTTCCCCCCGCGTCCCTGGACGCGATACTCGTTCACCGGTGTGCGTTTACCGTAGCCACCCTCCGTGACCGTGAGGATTTGAGTGGTGGAGTCGGGGGTGATCGTTTCCATCCCGATGACTTCGTTGCCTTCCTCGAGCGTAATGCCGCGCACCCCGTGCGCCGTGCGGCCCATAGGACGGACGCCGTCTTCCTTGAAGAGAATCGTAATCCCCTTCTTCGTGCCCAATAAAATCTCCCGCTGGCCATCGGTGAGCTGCACACCGATGAGACGATCCCCTTTATCCAGCGACAGCGCGATGATGCCGCCCTGACGGGGATTGCCGTAGGCCGAGAGCTCGGTCTTCTTGATGATGCCCTGCGCGGTCGCCATCACGATGAACCGGTCTTCACGGAACTCTTTCACCGGCACGGTTGCTGTGACTTTTTCCTCGCCGGACAACGCCAAAAGATTCACAAGCGCTTTGCCCTTGGCAGCCCGGCCTGCGTCCGGAATCTCATGAACCTTCAGCCAATAGACCTTCCCGGCATCTGTGAAAAACAAGAGCGACTCGTGCGTGGACGCGGTGAACAGGGTCACGACAAAATCCTCTTCCTTCACTCCCATCCCGATCTTGCCCTTGCCGCCGCGCCGCTGCGCCCGGTAGAGGGTCACCGGATTGCGCTTGATGTAGCCGGCATGCGAGATCGTGACGACCACTTCTTCGTTCGCGATCATGTCCTCCAGGGTGATCTCCGCCTCTTCTTTCACGATCTGTGTGCGGCGGTCGTCCTTGTAGGCCTCGCGCACCTCGATCAGCTCGTCCTTGACGATCGCGCGAACCAGCGCCTCGCTTCCGAGGATCGACTTGAGACGCTCGATCTGTTTCAAGACCTCTGTATATTCCTCGATGAGCTTGTTGCGCTCCAATTGCGTGAGCCGCTGGAGCCGCATCTCCAAAATCGCATTCGACTGGATTTCGCTCAGCGAAAACCTCCGCATCAGACCGACACGGGCCTCATCGGGCGATTGCGCCTGCCGGATCAAGGTAATCACCGCGTCCAGGTTATCGAGCGCGATCTTGAGGCCCTCGAGGATATGGGCCCGCTCTTCCGCCTTGCGCAGCTCGAAGGCGGTTCGGCGAACAATGACCTCGCGCCGGTGCTCGATGAAATGGTGCAGAATTTGTTTGAGGTTCAACACCTCCGGCCGGTTGTTCACCAGCGCAAGCATGATGACCCCGAAGGTCGTCTGGAGTTGCGTGAGCTTATACAGATTGTTCAGGGTGATGAGCGGAATTTCGCCGCGCTTGAGTTCGATGACGACGCGGATGCCTTCCCGATCGGACTCGTCGCGCAGATCGGAAATCCCTTTGATCCGTTCGTCCCGGATCAACTCGGCGATCTTTTCAATCAGCTTGGACTTATTGACCTGATAGGGCAGCTCTGTGACGATCAACCGCTCGCGCTCGGTGCGTTCATCCGTCTCGACCTTCACTTTCGCGCGCAATGTCAGAAGACCCCGTCCGCTCTGGTAGGCGTCCTTGATGCCGGTCGTTCCATAGATAAATCCGGCCGTCGGGAAATCGGGGCCTGGAATCTTTTTCATCAGCTGGGCAATCGTGACATCCGGATTCTCCAAGAATAGGAGAAGCGCCTCGATCACTTCGCCGAGATTGTGAGTTGGGATGTTGGTGGCATAACCCACCGCAATGCCGCCTGCGCCGTTGACGAGAAGATTCGGGATCTTCGAGGGAAGCACCAGCGGTTCGACCAGCGACTCGTCGTAGTTCGGCCCGAAATCGACCGTCTCCTTGTCGATGTCGGCAAGCATGTCCTCGGCGACCTTGGTCAGGCGGGCTTCGGTATACCGCATCGCCGCCGGCGGATCGCCGTCAACCGATCCATAATTGCCCTGACCATCCACGAGCATATAGCGCATGTTGAAGGGTTGCGCCATGCGAACGAGCGTGTCGTAAATCGCGCTGTCGCCGTGGGGGTGGTAGTTTCCCATGATCTCGCCGACGATCTTGGCGGACTTGCGGTAGGCCCGGTTCGATGCCAGACCCATTTCGTTCATGCCGTGGAGAATACGACGATGGACCGGCTTGAGTCCGTCACGCACGTCGGGGAGCGCCCGGCCCACGATGACGCTCATCGCGTAACTCAGGTACGACGAGCGCATCTCGTCTTCGATGGCGATTTGGCCTAGTCTTTCATCAGGTGGCATCTAATTCTCCACGGATGCTGAAAATGGTCCCCAGCTTCGTTCTCAGTCACGTGCCTCCCTGCGACGTACCACACACGGGAAAGGAGCTGTTCTGACAGCTCAGGGTTGGGCGGGTGAGAAAGTTACGCCTCAGTCGTCCCGTTCCCTGCGGCCTTGCTGGATGACCATTTTGAGCATCCTGCAAGGCATCGGCACACAGAATCGTCTCAGCGTTCGGCATTACACATCGAGATTGCGTACTTCCAGCGCGTGGGCTTGGATGAAGTTTCGTCGAGGTTCGACCTCGTCGCCCATCAGAATCGTGAAGATCTCGTCCACGCCAGGCACGTCTTCCAGTTTGACTTTCAACAGCGTCCGGACTTCCGGGTTCATCGTCGTTTCCCAGAGCTGATTCGGGTTCATTTCGCCAAGACCTTTGTACCGCTGGATGCCGAGCCCGTGCTTGCCCTTTTCGAGAATCGCCTTGACCAACTCCGCCGTCGCGGGCTGAAGCTGCTCCTGTCCGTCGGCTTTGATCTTATACGGTGCCCGGCCCAAACCGATCGCCGACGGTGAAAGTTTTTGCAGCTCGCGGAACTCGGCGGAGCCGACCAGCTCGTGCGTCACGTCAAAGCTATGGGTGGCTCCGTTGGCATGCAGCCGGCAGGTGACTTTGTTCGAACGATGCTCTTCGTCCTCGACGATTTCCAGCGTCGGCGTGAGCTTCGGATAGACCGCTGCGAGAGTTTTCTTCACATTGGCCACAACCTTCTTGAGAGCCTCCTGATCCTTGAGGAGTTCGCGATCGAGCCCCGGCTCATTCACAAACGCCCGCACCATGCCGGCTTCGTGTGGTTTCTTGTTGAGCCGCCCGAGCAGCGTCTCGAAGGCGATCAGTTTCTTGAGAATGGGTAGAAGCCGGCGTCCTGTGACATATCCCTGGACTCCTTCCACGTACACTTCGACTTCCTCGACGGCGATATCGGCCAAGTGCTCGTTCAACGCCATTTCATCTTTAAGATACCGTTCTGTCTTGCCCTTCTTCACTTTGAAGAGCGGCGGCTGCGCAATATAGATGTACCCTCGCTCGAGCAGCTCCGGCATCTGCCGGAAGAAGAAGGTGAGGAGCAGGGTCCGGATGTGGCTGCCGTCCACATCGGCGTCTGTCATGAGGATGATCTTATGGTACCGGGCCTTGCTGATGTCGAACGAGTCTTTGTCGGCCTTTTCGCTCTCTTCGCGTTTGCGCCCGATGCCGGTGCCGAGCGCCATAATCAATGTTCGAATCTCGTCGCTCGAGAGCATTTTGTCGAAACGTGCCTTCTCGACGTTGAGAATTTTCCCCTTGAGCGGCAAAATCGCCTGAAACTTGCGATCGCGGCCCTGCTTGGCGGAGCCGCCGGCCGAATCGCCCTCGACAATGTACAGCTCGCTCAAGGCCGGATCTTTCTCCGCACAATCGGCGAGCTTGCCGGGCAGTGAGCCCCCGTCGAGCGCGCTCTTGCGCCGGATAAGTTCTTTCGCTTTTCGCGCCGCTTCGCGGGCACGGGCCGCATCGATCGCTTTCCCGATGACCTTTCGGGCCACCGGCGGATTCTCTTCGAAATAGGTCCCGAGCGCCTCGTTGACCGCGGACTCGACAATGCCCTTCACCTCGCTATTGCCCAGCTTGGCTTTCGTCTGTCCTTCGAACTGAGGGTTCCGAACCTTGACGCTGACAACGGCGGTAAGCCCTTCACGGACGTCGTCGCCGGTGAGCGATTCGGTGTCTTTCTTGAGCAAGTCGTTGGCATTTGCGTAGCTGTTGATCGTGCGTGTCAGCGCGGCCTTGAAGCCTACCAAGTGCGTGCCGCCCTCTTTCGTGTTGATGTTGTTCGCAAAGGAAAACAGATTCTCGGCGTAGCTATCGTTGTACTGAAGCGCGACCTCCAACACCATGTCCGATTTCTCAACCTGCACGTAAATGGGCTTGTGCAGAGGCGTCTTGGCTTCGTTCAAATGTTCGACGAACGAGACGATTCCACCCTTGTACTTGAATACCTGTTCTTTGACCGGCTCTTTCCGCTCGTCCTTGAGCGTGATCTCGAGCCCCTTGTTCAAAAAGGCAAGCTCACGCAGCCGCTGCGCCAACACGTCGAAGCTGAAGTCAAGCGTTTCGAAAATCTGCCCGTCTGACTTGAACGTGACCGTTGTGCCGCGGCGCTTGGTTTTCCCCGTCATCTTCAACGGGGCTGTCGGCTTGCCGCGTTCGTAGCGCTGCTCGAACACCTGGCCGTCCTGCCAAATCTCCAGCTCAAGCCATTCGGAGAGGGCGTTGACCACCGAGATCCCGACGCCATGGAGCCCGCCGGACACCGTGTAGGCCCCCTGCTCGAACTTGCCGCCCGCATGCAAGACCGTCAGCGCCACTTCGGCTGCGGACTTCTTTTGCGTGGAATGCATCCCGGTAGGAATGCCACGGCCGTTATCCACGACCGTGACACTGTTGTCGATGTGAATCGTGACCTCGATCGTCTCACCGAATCCCGCCATATGTTCATCGACACTGTTGTCGACGACTTCGTACACGAGGTGATGGAGGCCGTCCACCCCGGTGCTGCCGATATACATCGCCGGACGCTTCCGTACCGCGTCCAGACCTTCTAATACCTTGATCTGATCCGCACCGTAACTCTCTGATTTCGGTGAGGTCTCTGAATCGTTACTGGCCATCAGTCTCCCATTTCAATACGGCTATCGGCCCTCTGTTCTCAGCCTGCACCGACCTGCTTGGCGGCTGACTACTGCTGGACCCGGCTAAATCTTGATCGGCATGACCACGCACTTGAACCCGGGACTGTCTGCCTCCTGGATCAAGCAGGGACTCAGCGGATTATCCATTTGCAGAGAGATCGCTTCTCCGTCCATCACCCCGAGGACATCCAACAAATAGCGGGCGTTGAACCCTGTATTCAACGCTTCTCCCTCGTACCGTGCCGGAAGCTCCTCAGTCGCTTCTCCCAAATCAGGATTGCTGGAGAACAGGGTCATCTGTCCCCGGGCGAACGACACCTTTACCGCGCTCGCCTTATCGCGGGATAGCACAGAGACGCGCTGGAGCGCGCTCTCAAGCTCGATGCGATTGACCCAGATTTTCCCGCCGCTCTCTTTCTCTTTTGGAATGACTTGCTGATAATTGGGGTAGTTCCC
>DATIQH010000438.1:0-2708 GCA_035471155.1 Nitrospiraceae bacterium
AACTGCTGCGGGTCGCGCTCAATACGCGCATCCATCCACTCGGCGATCTCAGCTTCAATCCGGCGGCGCGGCCGGGCGACGCCGAGTGGGGCGTTCTCTACGTGAGCTGCGGCGATGGCGGGGCTGGCGAGGCGACAGTTCATTGATCTGTTGGAAACGAAACCCCGGTACCCTCTGTGGAAGGTTGATCTGGTCTATTTGGTTTGTCTGGTTTGTGCAGTTGAATCGAACCAACTCGATGAACCAACTCAACCAACTCAACCAACTCAACCAGATGAACTAGATGAACCAAATAACCAGACAAGGCATGACAGGGTATTGCCGCACGGCTTCAGTAGGCGCCGTTACGTTTCTTGTGCTGCTGATCGTTGTTGCGTTCCAAGTCTCTGCCCAAGTCATGCCCCCGCTGGACCCTAAGATCCTTCCCTATCAACGCGTGTCCGAACTGACCGGCGCACTCTCCGTTGCAGGGTCGGACACGATGAAACCGCTGACAGAGTCATGGTCGGCAAAACTCAAACAGCTCTATCCCGGCCTCTCAATCAAAGTGGAAAGCAGAGGGTCCGAGACAGGGCTGGACGCGCTGTTGGAAGGAAAAGCTCAAATCGCCGCGATGTCTCGTCGAATGACGCAACAGGAGATCGTTGAATTCAAGCGCGAGTTCGGCTATGAACCGACCGAGGTTCCTGTTGCCGTGGATGCGCTGGCCGTCTTCGTGCACAAAGATAATCCGATCGAAGGATTGACCCTCGCCGAACTCGATGCCGTCTTTTCCAAAGAACGGCGACGCGGACTGGAATATCCTGTCAAGGTGTGGGGTGACGCAATGGTGTTCGAAGAAGAGTGGACGAACGCGCCCATTCAGATCTACGGACGGAATGGAAATTCCGGCACTGCTTCATTCTTCAGAGAGCACGTCTTAAACGGGGCTGATTTTAAAAAGCCCATGACGGTGGGCGTCGGATCGGCCTCGGTCGTGGTTGAACTGATGAGGGATCGATTCGGGATCGGATTCAGCAGCATCGGCTATCGGACATCAGAAGTCCGGCCTGTTCCCTTGGCGACAGTCAAAGGTGGACGGTACGTGACGCCGGCCTTCGAGACGGCGATGGATGGGTCCTATCCTTTGAGACGCAATCTGTATCTCTATGTCAACCGGCCGCCGAAAGTCGCTCCGCCCGGTCCGCTTGCGGAGTTCGTGAAATTCGCGCTGAGCCAACGAGGTCAGAAAATTGTCGTGGACCAAGGGTACTATCCACTCCCAACGACGGAACTCAGCCGGCTGACCATGATGTGGGCGACCCCTGTGCGAACCGCGACGGCTGAAGGACCGCCGAAGATGCTGGACTAGGCCCATGAGCCGACTCATCTGCCTGGTTTTTCTCGCCTTCGCTGGCGCTGGACTGATCGGCGCCTGTAGCCCCAGACAATTCACCACCATCATGATCTACGACAATCCCAATACCTATGTCCGGCTGGAGTTCGATCGGACGGTGACGAAGGAAACGGAACACTCGCATCCGATCTCCCTCAAACCCGAACAGATTGCCGCGGCCCTGGCCGGAGTGAGGGTCAATGAGCCCATTGCCCTTGTTCGGGGCGATATCCTGGAGCGGAGCCCTATTCCTCGTGTCCATCCGGCCTTCACTGATAGGGACATCACGCTCTTCGCGCCGCTGTTGGCGCTGGCGCTCAGCAGAGCGACGCCGGAAGAAGTCGTGACCTTCTATCAGACTCGGAAAATCTCGGCCATTACGCGAGAAGTCACGTCCGGAGGCGTATTCGTCCAAGGCGATGAGCTGCATCTGATTCTCGCGAATTACCGATCGCATACCCGTAATATGGCCGACTTCGGCGCCGCCGAAACACAGGACGACCGGCTCACGCCGATGCAATCGCTGGCCCCACAAAACGGCCGCCTTGATTTTGAGCCGGACTCAGCCAAGCAGGAACGCTCAGTGAGAGGTCTGGGAAAAATCTTTCAATGGGATCGTCGTGAACTCGCGGTGTTGTACAAGCAACTGCCGCCCCGCCCGCTGGTTCCACCAGCCCAATAAGTAAACCGCGTTTCTCTGGTTCATCTGATTTGTTTTGTTTATCTGGTAAGTTTGGATCCGCCAGCATGCCCGGTATAACCAAACAAACAAGACAAACCAAAGGAACCGAAATAACGAGATTAAAAACTCCACTGGAGTTGGAACCTAAGCAAATTCCCGGTTTGGAGTTGATAGGGGGTCTGAGTGCACGTGATCGGCGAGTTGGAAATGCCGCAGGTGTTGACTGGAAGGGTGGCCGAATCCCCCGAAGTTCTTTGAGTCCATGAATAGGCAACGGTCAATTCGAGCGAGCGATTGAACTGATACTCGATCCCCAGCTCTGTTTCCCGCACCGAGGATCGCGGCGCATTGCTCTGCAGCTTGTTGCCTCCGAAATATTCTTGCACGCGCACGTACGGGAAGATGTTCTGGCAATAGGTGTCGCATTTATAGTTGTAATACAGTTGCGCATAACCCCCGCTCAAAGAGCCCAGCTCCACCGCCGTCCTGGCCTCATTCAATTGAGGCCCCCTCCCGATTGTATACTCCGCCTGAAAGCCGAACGGTTGCGGGAAAACGACAAGATGCCAGGCAACCCGTTCGTCGATATAGTTTCCACTGTTCGTGACTTGAGGTGAGATGGGTTGTCCGCCCGTCACTGTGGGGTCGGTT
>DATIQH010000439.1:0-4410 GCA_035471155.1 Nitrospiraceae bacterium
AATGCCACCGTCGACAGAGGCTTCGAACTGGTTGCCTGGCATCAAGCTTTCAACGGTCTTGACGCAGAGGCTCACCGCACGATCGAGTTCTCGTTTTTGCGCTTCAGAGGGAGCCGGATCGGGTGGGATTGTATTGAACGATTTTCTATCGAGCGGTGTGAGGGGTTCGGCGGCGTCGGCCAGATGTGAGCTGAACAGCAAACAGATGGATGCAGCAAGCGCGATACGTGTGAGGCATTGAGCGGAGATGACGTTCTGCATATGAAGCCGACGATCCTCTTGGTTATCGGCTCCCTGCCGCGCCTTGCCAGAGCATATCGTACCCCAGTTCTTTGGTGTCGGCACACATCCCCGCCAGCGCGGCGAACTTGTTGGCGAAGACCTCATTGGCATGGGATCGCTCGTGATCTTCGAACGAACGCCAATAGGTGACGATGACATAGTGATCGTCGGCGGTCTTGGATTCGGCAAGTGATCCCTCGTCCGAGACGAAGCCGGAGAATTTGAACACCTGCCCGGCGATGAATCCGCCCTTGTCTCCTCCGTACGTTTCCTTGACGACACTGCATAATTCCCCAACGGCCAACTCGACGTCTTCGAACGTGACGTTGGGCTTGAGCCTGACGGTGTTGAACAACATTTTCGCGCCGAATGGGAGCGTAATTGGGCCGAACATATCGCCCTCCTAGCCGTAAGTTCTTATGGACGCTTCCCCTGCAATCGCCGACCCGCCGTACCCGTCCGTTCTCTCAGGATCGTAAACACAACTCAGAGGACAGAGACACCCCATTATACATCAATGGGAATACGGCGATGCGTGCGAGAACATAGAATGTAGACGGCGACGATTGAGTGGAATGACCGTTCAGCCGTCCAACATACTGTGTGTGACCGATCCGCCATTGACAGGGCCGGCCGCAGCACGTAGCTTGACACGAGTTCCCTCTGGTGAGCCCGTTTCATGTGTTCAGCGTTGTCTCAGAGGTCAAAAGTCTCTCTCTTGTTGTGACAACACACATCGATCGGCGTTGCGTTTCGCCCCTGTTGAACATTGTGGGTTTCATCCATGACTGATCAGGCGAGCGAAAGCTCCAGCTACCAGGGGCCTGCGTTTTTTTCCTACGGGTTCAGGCCGTTCTTTCTTGGCGCCGCGCTGTTTGCCGGCGTGGCGGTCCCTCTCTGGATTTTGGTGCTTGCCGAAGTCGGTCACCCTGCCTTTCTCTATCCGGCGCGGGATTGGCATGTGCATGAGATGGTCTTCGGCTTTCTTCCCGCAGTGATCACCGGATTTCTGCTCACGGCCATTCCCAACTGGACCGATCGTCCGCCGATTCGAGGATATGAGTTGATGCTGCTCGCGGCCCTCTGGCTGGCCGGACGCCTGCTGATCGCCATGCCATGGTTCACGCCCCTCGTGTTCGCCGTCGTCGATGTGGGATTTCTTGTTGCGGTGGCGGGGTTGGTCTGGCGGGAAATTGCCGCGTCGAAAAGCTGGGATCGCGCGCCGATTGGGGTGCTGGTCAGTCTGCTGGCCGGCGCCAATATCCTGTTCCACGCGCTGACTCTGAGCGGAGCGGAGACGGATCGTGCCGAACGCATGGCGCTCGCGATGGTCATGATGTTGCTGACGCTGATCGGCGGGCGCCTCATCCCCACCTTTACCGGCGAACTCCTGGAGAATTCCGGCAAGGCGGAACGGCCCGCATCCTTTTCCCGCTACGACGGCCTGTCGATTGCGCTCGTCATCATCGCTGTTGTGTCTTGGATCGTTCAGCCGCATTCCATGGCGACGGGCTGGATGTTCGCGGTAGCCGGGTTGGCCAATCTGGGTCGTCTGGCACGCTGGTATGGCTGGACCACATGGCGCGAGCCATTGGTGTTGATCCTGCACTTCGGATATGGCTGGTTCGCGTTGTCGCTGCTCATCTTAGGGGGAGCAATTCTTGGGATCGGTCTGCCGGAAGAGGATGCCGTGCATGCGTTTACCGCCGGCGCGGTGGGCGCGATGACTCTGGCGGTGATGACTCGTGCCAGTCTGGGCCATACAGGCCGTCCTCGGCATGCGGGTCCCCTGACGGTTCTCATCTATATGCTGATTAACGTGGGCGCTGTGTTGAGAGTATTCGGACCGATGACGGGGCTTTCGACCGACCTCGCATTGGGTCTGGCCGCAGGGAGTTGGAGCGGGGCCTATCTGTTGTTTGCCATGGTCTATGGACCCTTCCTTCTTCGCCCGAGCCTCGACGAGTGACGGAGCGACCCTGGTTACTTGGATAGGGTACTCGGTAGATTTAACTTACTGGCCCTATGCGCCTCCAAATCGATCCGCTTCAGGGCACTGAGTTGGTCTGTCAATTCCGCGATCCGCTTATCGCGATCGCGAATTCGCCGCTGAAGACTGTGTACGGCGAGTTTCGGACTTTTGGCCGCTTCCTCAGCCCGTAACGAGGCAAATGTCCTTGCTCCGCGCTGTTGTCCCAGCCATGTGCGCACCAGCCCTTTCATCACCGCCAAGGCTCCATTGGGCTTGTCGACGGAATCGGGATGGGACGCTCGGTTGGCAAGAAACCGAACCCAGCGCGCGCTTGAATCCGCGAAAGGACCTTTCGGCGCGACGGCGATCGTTTGTTGAAACGAGGCTGTTGCCGCATCTCCATTCTGAAATAAGGCGATCATCGCACGTGTGAAATGTACCTGATCGCAGGACTTGTGTTGGGCACAAGTATTCAGCAACATTTCTTGTTCTCGATGGAGGGATTGCAAAATGATTGTGTCGGTTGCATCGGCTTCAAATAATGGCGCAGAGCTCGGCGCCTGCGTACCGTTCACCATCGCACAGCCGCATAGGATCCCCGTCAGCAAGATTCCGGATCCAAAACGAAACCGCATCGCAATGCCTCTTGTTACGCCAAAGTTTCAGCACTGTTGTTAAGCAAGTTTAGCAGATGGTACGGATTTTGACGGGTCAGAGGCGGAGACAAAATCAGAGACAAAATCAGAGATATGCTACTGTATTTATTGGCTTATCGACGGGGGACGGTGATCGGATGATCCCTGGAAAACTCTTCTCGTTGACACATCGGGGGACCTCCGGTAGCCCACCGGCTCTATTTTTTCACACTCGGAGGCTCCAATGACGACTGTCTCGGAGATCGCGCCGGACGTATTCAGAATTTCCACGTTCGTGTCCGATTTCAATCTGCAGTTCAATTAGTTCCTTGTGCGCGACGAGGAGCCGTTGCTGTTTCATACCGGCCTGAGGGCGATGTTTGCCGAGGTACAGCCGAAGACCTTGGCGACAATGCATGGGTCGGCCTATGTCGGCGACGGTGCCCGGGTACTCCGCGACCTCGCGACAGTATTCAAGGATATTCTCGGCCCGATCTAGAGCCGGAATCGGAAGAGCTCAGTAAACATCGCGATTCGTGGGTCCCCCCCATCCCGCCCTCCGTGATAGGATGCAAGACTCACAACAAACTCGACAAAGGAGGATCATCACATGATAAAGGAAGTGATCGGGGATATTTTATTAACCAAAGCGGAGGCTCTGGCGCATGGTGTCGCACCCAACGACAACTTTGCAAACGGGTTAGCCCTGGCGCTCAGAGAACGGTGGCCGGCGATGTATAAGGATTTCCGGCATTACTCTCAGACGTGTACTCCCAAGAGCGGCGAGTTGTGGACTTGGTCAGGCGTCGGAGCTGTTCGGATTGTGAATCTGTTTACTCAGGAGGCTGCTGCCAGTCATGGGGCCAAGCCGGGCCGGGCCACGATCGAGAACGTGAATCACTGTCTCAAGGCGCTGGGCAAGGTGATCGAAGCTGAGAAGTTCAAGAGTGTTGCGCTTCCACGTTTGGCTACGGGGGTGGGCGGGCTCGACTGGAAGGACGTGAAGCCGCTGATAGAAAAACATCTCGGCCACCTGTCCATCCCCGTGTATGTGTACGGCACCTATCATCCAGGGGTTCAGGCAAGGGAATAGCGGTGAGCAGGGGCGAGTCAGGAAGGTGAGGCGCAAGGGCGTGAGAAGCTTTCTTTGCTCCCGGAGCGCGCACCCTAAGAAGGGTCTCGCTCGACGGCCGCAGTCGAAAGCTTCTCACGCCCTTACTTAGTTGAGTGATGAAGGGGGAGAGAGTGAGCGTCTACGCGCGCAGTTGATGATCGGCTCAGCCGCCCTCACTATCGAGCGCATCTCGCCCCTGCTATGTGGAAAAAGGGGCAGTTCGGGGTTCACCCAGGCCGCCCTTTCTGTGTCACGTTCGGGCGCAGCGTTCACCCTCTCTCACCGTGGTGCATTTGCCATCTCCACAATGACAGCCTGCAGGCCGGAGACGACGCGCGCCATCCGTTCGTACTGAACGAGCTCGGGCCTGTCGGCGTGTGAATGGTAGGCGGGATAGCGGAAGGGAG
>DATIQH010000440.1:0-26179 GCA_035471155.1 Nitrospiraceae bacterium
GGCGCGAGGATGAGATTGACAGGAATCTTTTCCGCGAAGGTATAGGGACTCGCCTTATTTTCCTTCACCCACCGCTTCTCAGCGACAGATTCAAAAGGCGGCGCAAGTTCTCCTTGAAGAGACCACAGATCGAACGGTGTCTCGTCAATGGAAATCTCCCAATCGTACCCGCGATCCTTTACGAAAGGAGCAATAACTGCATCAAGTGTCCTCACCCACCATTCCCTCAGGATCGGACCGGGTACCGTCCGAGCAATTTGGTCGATCTTGAACCTGACAAATTTATTATGTAGTTCGCCACCGACAAAGCAAGAGTCCTTGGGGACCTCCTCGAAAATGAATACCACGTAGAACTTCGGAATTGGAACACTCGCATACACCTCCGTCACACGCTTGGCTAACGCCTTTTTGTCTTCTGCAGTGAACGCTCCGGCTGGATGATACACTTTCCATAATGGCATCTTTCTTCCCTCCTCATTGGTTGAGCACTTGTTGTCGTGGGTTTGTCTGAAACATCGAGGCCATGGTCATACCAATTTCCGTATAGACTCTGTTGACTCTTTATGAGTCATATTCCATCGGTCAATCCTCCTTTCTTCTCAACATACTGAATTGACATATACCCTGCCGCTTGCCTGGTAACACGCATGATGAGTCAAACAACTTGAGATGAAATTCTCCGGCACGCGTTCCACATTTCCAAAGATGCCGCAGTTGGAGCTCCTCTCTCATCACTGTTCCGAATCTATTCGATCACACAGGAGGAGAAGGCCCCTTCGCAACCCAGTCACTTGCAATTCGAAAGTCACTATAGCCTAGTGAGTTGCACAATGCAAGTGATAAGACTACATTATAGGCTGGAGCTCGGGCTTCCACATCGGTGAGGCAATGGATGTGGGCAACCGAACAATGGGTGGGACTATGAAATTTACACGATCATCTTGTCCGATCACCAATGTATTGGACACGCTTGGAGATAAATGGACCCTGTTGGTCATTCGCGATCTGGTCTTAGGCAAGCGACGTTATCGGGAGTTCACCTCCTCTCCAGAAAGAATTGCGTCAAACATCCTTGCCAATAGACTGAAAAAACTGGAGAACGAAGGCCTGATCACGCGACGGGCCTACCAACGGAACCCCGTACGCTATGAATATTTTCTCACAGAGAAGGGCGAGGGCCTCAAACCGGTATTGGAAGCGATCCTTGTATGGGGGCAAAAACATTTTCCAGGCACCAAGAGATTCCCTCGCTTCGAGCACCGATAGGGAATGGGACAACCATCGTACCTCTAATGAGAGGAGTGTCAGGAAGGCTTTAATATTCGTTTAGCCGATGCGGGGGCAGGGGCCAACGGCAGTACCGCCGTAAAGGTCGAACCTTCGCCAACTTTGCTTTGAACCTCGATACGCCCGTGATGGGACTCAACGATCCAGGCGCAGATGGAGAGCCCAAGACCTGTACCCTTCTTCGTATGGGCTCGCGCCTCATCGGTGCGATAGAACCGGTCGAAAATCCGAGACTGATCCTCTTGCGCGATCCCTATGCCATGATCGGTCACGGACACCCGTGCGTGGGTCTGATCGATCGTCAGGGCGATATCGACGGCGCCGCCGGGGCGAGAGTATTTGACCGCATTGTCGAGAAGGTTCAAGAACAGTTCGCGCAAGCGCAGTTCATCGCCCAACACCACCGCAGACGCTGTCGCTCGTAACACGACCTGAATGTCCCGTTCCTGCCCCAGCAGCGAGGCTTGCCGGTGGAGGTCCTCGATCAGCATATCCAGCGAGACCGGCAGGTGCTCCATCTTTACCTCGCCCATGTCGGCCCGGGAAAGAAAGAGCAATTCATCCACAATCCGTGTCATCCGATCGATTTCTTCGAGATTGCTCTCCAGGACAATTTTGTAGTCGTCGGTTTCGCGAGGGCGCCGGAGCGCGAGTTCTGTTTCCCCCTTCATGACCGTCAACGGCGTGCGCAGTTCGTGTGAGGCGTCGCTGCTGAACTGGCGAATCTGCCGAAAGGATGTTTCGAGCCGATCGATCATATCATTGAACGTGTTGGTCAGGCGGCCGATTTCGTCAGCCGAGGCCGGGACAGTCAGCCGTTGCGTCAGATCGCCTCCGGCAATACGTTGGGCGGCCAGCGTGATCGCATCCACCGGTCGAAGGGCTCGGCCGGCCATGAACCAGCCGCCGGCAAGCGATACGGCCAGCGCGATGGGCATACTGACCAGAAGCACTAACAGAAGACGGTTTAGCGTCTCTTCGACTGAGTCCATTGAGGTGCCGACCTGGATGATATAGAGCAGGTTGCCCTGATAGATGATGGGAACTGAGATGAGGCGTAACGGCGGCTCCTTGGGGTATTTGGCGAATTCAAGAAGCCTGCGGCCTGAGTAGGCGACTTCCAAGGCCTGGCGACTCAGGGGCACCTCATGTTGCTTCATGTTCGGCGAGCGAATGGTGATGGTGCCGGAGGGACTGAAGATCTGGAAGAACTTATCGATGCGCGCCAGTTCAGGGAACTGCGACATGAGTTCGTCTTCGTCGATCAGTGGGAGAAACCCGCGCTCTTCCAGCGACCGGACCGCCGCTTCAGCGGTTTCCACCAGCGATTCATCGACCGCATCGCGGAGGCTTCGAGCCGTTACCACGTACAGGATGGTTGAAAAAATAATGAGGATGAGTGCGAGAGCGGTACCGTACCAGAGCGTGAGCCTGACGCGAAGCGGCATCAGTCGACCTTCAGCATGTATCCGCTTCCGCGAATCGTATGAATCAGCTTCTTTGAACGCCCCCGGTCGATCTTGTTGCGGAGATAGTTTACATAGACATCGATGACGTTGGTGAACGTGTCGAAGTCCTGGTCCCAAACATGTTCTGAGATCATCGGACGGGTCAACACACGCCCCGTATGGCGCATCAGATATTCGAGCAGGGCATATTCCTTCAAGGTGAGGTCGATCCGCTGGCCGCCTCTGGTGACTTCGCGCGTGGCCGGATTCAAGGCGAGATCGTCGATTTGGAGCACACCGGGACTCTCGGTGGAGCCGCGGCGAAGCAGGGCGCGAATGCGGGCAAGGAGTTCGTCGATGGCAAAGGGCTTGGTGAGGTAATCGTCGGCTCCTGCGTCAAGGCCCTTGACGCGCTGGTCCACCTGCGATTGCGCGGTCAGAATCAGGATGGGGGTGTGAATTCTGGCCTGGCGGACCCCCTTGAGAATGTCCAATCCTGGCAATGACGGCAGCATTAAGTCGACGATCAGTAAATCGTAGTTGGTGTGAAGGGCCATCTGAAGGCCTTGCGCGCCGTCTTCACAGAGGTCGACGGCGTAGCTCTCCTCCTCAAGCGCGCGCCTGATGAAGCATCCGACCTTGGTTTCATCTTCGATGACGAGAATGCGCATAGGTGTCGAGGGGGGATTATATCAAACCCGCGCGGATCAATCTTGTGGGAGAGAGATCCTACTGAGTGATGTCCGTAGAAGCCGGAGGGGCGGCGTAGAGATCCTTCCACACTTCGCGAGAAAAAAGCGTTACAGAATGTGCCGGCGATGCTCCGGCCAGTGTTATTAGCATTTTGATGTGGTCGTTGGTAATGGCGGGGCTCCGCCTAATGAAGCATCCGGCATCGCGACGACGACGAAGGGGGCTCCACATCTGGTGCAAGAAGCTCTCATCCCTGACTTCAGGGCATAGATATCTCGCACCCGATGGGAAGTGGAGCAGCGCGCGCAGGACAGCCTGATGACTGTGTCCATCGCTCTGACAGTATTCACAGCATATCCCTTTCCTGCACGACCATGGACCAATACAGGAATGGACCCGGAGAACAGAGAATCCTGGCGGCGTCTATCTTGTACACTGCGTGGTCGATGAGGCTCAGCACCATTTCCACTCCCTATTTCGTCATGGATCCATCGGCTGTCGGCAACGAGCGGGGCGAAGTTGGAAACGGCTCAGTGGATGGATGCACACTCGGTTCAGCCGGCACATAGCTCTCGAAGAATCCCGCTTCCCATGATAGGTAGCCGAGTATGCTGATCACGAGCGCGGTGGCGACGGCGATGAAGAGGCGTGAGCGGACGATCGCCGCACGCTGTCTTGCTCCGGGCAACGGAGACATCAGCCGTATGGACGATTTCAGCGGTCGCCGGGGAGTTCTTGATGAGGACTCCCTGACGAGGACCAAATTGGCCTCGCAAGAAGAACAGGCGACCTGTTTCCAGCTGATCGAGGACGGCTGGGAGAGAACTTCATTCAAATTGGCACAGAGGGGACAGGCGATAGTCATGATAAAGGAGAATTCCTCTCTATGGCTCGCGTCATGGGCCACCTGCCAGAGCAGATTCTTTCGCGCGAGCGCAGGAGCCATTCAACCATAGCGCAAAATACCAGGAGCGCAACCCGGCCTAACTGGCTCAGGGATTGGGTTTAGAGCATAAGGAAATCAAACGGTTGGGAGTCGATACTTATTTGGGTGGGAAACGGGTGACCGTCACCGGCTCATACAGAAGCGCGGGCCCCAGGGGTGTCCGGCGAGCCAATGTATGCTTGAGCCAATGGACATCGTCCCGCTTTGGAAAGTCTGACCGATAATGGGCCCCTCGGCTTTCCTGCCTGGCGAGGGCGCTGGAGACGATGGTCTCCGCGACATCGAGAAGGGACTGGAGTTCGAAAACTTGCAGGAGATCCGTATTAAACACGCGCCCTTTATCCTGTACCGTGACGAAGTCAGCGCGACGAATCAACTCTGTAATTGCCGAGAGTGCGGCGGACATGGATTCGTGTGTCCGAACGAGGCCAAGATTGAGACTCATCAACTGGCCGAGTTCTTCCCGAATCTGCCAAGCTCGGACAGATCCCTCCTGTGCCAGCAAACGCTGGACGCGGCCTTGTTCGACGGTGAGCTGATCTGTTGTCGGGGCCTGGTGTGTACCGGTTCGAGCGGGAGAATACGCTCGAATTCCGGCGCGCCGGCCAAACACAATCGTCTCCAGGAGTGAATTGCCTCCGAGCCGATTGGCGCCATGCACACTGACACAGGCACATTCGCCGGCCGCGTAGAGTCCGGGGATATCTGTTTCCGCCCATTGATTGGTGCGGACACCACCCATCTGATAATGCGCGCCGGGGCGAACAGGAATGGGGGTTTCGATGGGATCAAGGCCGGCAAACTCAATGGCGAGTTCTCTGATTTGGGGGAGCCGTTCGAGGATACGTTGACGGCCAAGGTGCCGTAAATCCAACAGCACGCATCCGTCGACCCCACGGCCTTCGACAATTTCTTGTCCGATGGCCAATGACACAGTGGAACGAGTGGCCAGTTCCATCTGCTGCGGGGCATAGGTCTTCATAAACCGTTCGCCCAATGTATTGAGGAGATAGGCACCTTCTCCGCGAGCCCCTTCGGTGATGAGGATACCCGTGCCTTTGAGCGTGGTGGGATGGAACTGGACAAACTCCATATCCGCCAGTGGAGCGCCCGCGCGATACGCGAGGGCCATGCCGTCGCCAGTGTTGATCACAGCATTCGTACTCGTCAGGAACACGCGCCCGCTGCCTCCCGTCGCCAAGATGACGGCTTTCGCCCCGATCGCGTGCAGCCCTCCACGAATGAGGTCCCACGCCACAACTCCCCGGCAAGCGCCGTCTTCCATAATCAACGCTGTGACATACCACTCTTCATACACGGCGGTGCGCCGCTTGAGTAATTGTTCATACATGGCGTGGAGGATGGCGTGGCCGGTACGGTCGGCTGCGTAACAGGTGCGAGGAAATCCCGCTCCGCCGAATGGACGTTGGGCGATCTGTCCCTGGTTGTTGCGGCTGAAGATGACACCCAGACGTTCTAATTCATGAATGTCGTCAGGGGCCTCGCGGCACATCGCCTCGATGGCATCCTGATCGCCGAGGTAGAGCCCGCCCTTCGTGGTGTCAAACGCATGGGCTTCCCAGGAATCATTCTCTCCCAGCGCGGCATTGATACCCCCTTGCGCAGCCACAGAGTGGCTGCGCACCGGATGGACCTTGGATATCACGGCGACATCGAGATCCGACGGTGCGGCAATCGCTGCCCGCATCCCTGCCAGACCGGCTCCGATGATCAGAATGTCGTGTTGTTTCATAGCCTCTCAGAGATATGTCTTTCTGTTGCCTGGCTTCTCAGAGGACTGGAAATTCCTTCGGATGGTTCGCACTCATACGTGACTCTTAGTCCAAAGGCAAGCCTAGAAACAGCTGGACAGCCTCTGGAGAATAGATGGTGAGCATGGTATTCTGCGAGTCTCGAATGGGTTAGCGGACTCTCAACCAACGAGACACATCCAAAGGACAAGACCAACCCCATGGCTACACCGGACTTTCTGAGCCCGACCGACACGTTTATCCATCGCCATCTCGGCCCCACCGACACTGACATTCGCGAGATGCTGGCCACACTCGGCTTGCAGTCGCTGGAGGAGCTGAGCGAGGCAACCGTGCCGGCCGACATTCGTGTGCGAAAGGAATTGGAGCTGCCCCGTCACCGCAGTGAACAAGCCGTGCTGGAAGAAATCCGCTCCATCGCCGCAGAAAATCGGATCTACCGTTCATTGATCGGCATGGGCTATCACGACTGTCTGACGCCCGGCGTGATTCAACGCAATATTTTCGAAAACCCATCCTGGTATACCCAGTACACGCCCTACCAGGCTGAGATCGCCCAGGGCCGATTGGAAGCCCTCGTGAATTTTCAAACAGTGGTGAGCGACCTCACCGGTTTGCCTTTAGCCAATGCCTCGCTCCTGGATGAAGCCACCGCGGCAGCGGAAGCGATGGCCATGTGTCTCGCCGTTTCCCGTTCGTCCGGGCACGAACGGACAGAGTTCTTTGCCTCGCAAGACTGTCATCCCCAAACCATCGCCGTGATGCAGACGAGGGCTGAGCCGCTCGGCATGACGTTGCGCGTCGGACGGACGAACACTATCGATTTTTCTAACCCTCAGCTGGCCGGCATTCTGCTTCAATATCCGACCACCGACGGCTACGTCGGGGATTACAGCGCGCTGGTTGCGCAGGCCCACGCGGCCGGCGCCCTTGTAGTCGTCGCAACCGACCTTCTGGCCTTGACCCTCTTGCGCCCACCGGGAGAATTCGGGGCAGATATTGCCGTGGGTTCCAGCCAGCGATTTGGCGTTCCACTCGGATTCGGCGGACCCCATGCCGCGTTTCTTGCGACCGCTGAATCATTCAAGCGGCAGATGCCGGGACGCATCGTCGGTGTGTCCAAAGATGTCACGGGAAAAACTGCCTACCGGCTTTCCCTGCAAACCCGCGAACAGCACATCAGGCGCGAGAAGGCCACGAGCAACATCTGTACGGCGCAGGTGCTCTTGGCCATCATTGCGAGCATGTATGCGGACTACCACGGGCCGGAGGGTTTGCGGCGGATTGCCGAGCGCGTGCATGGTTTGGCCGTGGTGCTGGCGGCTGGATTGCGACAGCTCGGATTCGATGTCGCAACGGAAGCCTATTTCGATACGATTCTGGTTCGTCTGACGAAATCACAGTCGGAATCCATCTTGATCCGAACCAATGAGGCCGGCATCAATCTTCGCCGGCATGAAGACCACTCCATTGGGATTGCGCTGGATGAAGTGAGCACAGAAGACGAAATTCGCCGCCTGATGGAAATTTTTGCCGGCCATGATCGGCTGCCGTTTCAGGTGCGGGACTTGAGCCGAAACGTCGACACAAGTTTCCCCGCGAGCCTCGCCCGCGCCAGCACGTACCTGACCCACGAGGTGTTCAACCGCTATCACTCGGAGCACGAGATGTTGCGGTATATTCACCGTCTTGAGGTCAAGGATCTGTCGCTCGTCCATTCCATGATCCCGTTGGGATCCTGCACCATGAAGCTGAATGCCACGACCGAGATGCTGCCGGTGACTTGGCCGGAGTTCTCACGGCTTCACCCCTTTGTGCCGATCGAGCAAACGAAAGGGTATCAAGAACTGTTCCATCAGTTAGAGGCATGGCTGGCTGAGATCACTGGATTCTCCGCCGTGTCCTTGCAACCGAACGCAGGCTCTCAGGGCGAGTATACGGGACTGATGGTGATCCGGGCGTACCACCGGAGCCAGGGGGAAGAGCATCGGGACGTGTGCTTGATCCCTGTGTCCGCCCACGGCACGAACCCGGCCAGCGCATCGATGGTGGGCATGACAGTTGTGACGGTCGCTTGTGATCGGCAGGGCAATGTGGATCTCGCCGATCTTGAAGCCAAGGCCGCACAATATCGTGATCGGCTCTCAGCGCTCATGTTGACGTACCCCTCGACCCACGGGGTGTTCGAGGCGGACGTGCGGCGCATCTGTCAGATCGTCCATACGCACGGCGGGCAAGTCTATATGGATGGCGCCAACTTGAATGCGCAGGTGGGGCTCTGTCGCCCTGGGGACATCGGCGCGGATATCTGCCATCTGAATCTCCACAAAACATTCTGCATTCCCCATGGCGGCGGGGGGCCAGGAATGGGACCGATCGTGGCTGCGCGGCATTTGGCGCCGTTTCTTCCCGGCCATCCGGTCACGCAACTGGGCGGGAAAGACTCCATTGGAGCTGTGTCCGCAGCGGCTTACGGCAGCCCCAGCATCGTGACGATTTCCTGGGTCTACATCGCCCTCATGGGACGCGACGGCTTGACCAAGGCGACGCAGGTGGCGATCTTGAACGCCAACTACATGGCCAAACGGCTGGAGAAATACTATCCCGTCCTCTATACAGGAACGTCCGGGTTTGTCGCACACGAGTTTATTCTCGACCTTCGCCCGTTTAAGGAGACGACGGGCATTGAAGCAATGGATGTGGCGAAACGATTAATGGATTACGGGTTTCATGCTCCCACAGTCTCGTTCCCGGTTACCGGGACGCTCATGATCGAACCGACGGAGAGCGAAACGAGGGCCGAATTGGACCGGTTCTGCGACGCGTTGATCTCAATTCATGCAGAGATACAAGACGTCGTCGAGGGTCGGCAGCCGCGTACAAATAATCTTCTGAAGAATGCTCCCCACACGGCACAGGTCGTAACAGCCGACGAATGGAATCGACCTTACAGCCGTGAGCGAGCTGCCTTTCCTGCCCCGTGGGTCCGCGACCATAAATTCTGGCCCAGCGTGAGCCGTGTCGATGAAGCCTATGGGGATCGGAATCTGGTTTGCACGTGCCCGCCAACCGACTCCTACTCGTAGGGCTGCTGAGAAAGGTCTCTGACTTCGTTCTCAGTCGTGTGCCTCCCTGCGACGTACCACAAGGGTACGTCTCAGTCGTCCCGCTCCCTGCGGCCTTGCTGGATGGCCTTTTTGAGCAGCCTCCGCGGAGAACTTTTTTAAGCGGCCCTGGGAAGAACGCTCTCCGACATCACCCCCGCTTGCTCACTATTTGGTCATCGCAGTAGAGTGACGAAGACCCGCATACTCCTCTTCAGAGAAAGGACGCATTCATGGATGCGATCAACCGACGGAACTTTCTCGTTCGTAGCGGCTTGGCCATCGGGGCGGCGCTGCTGGCTGCCGAGGTTCCTGTTTCCACTGCCATCGCAAACTCACCGCCTCTGAAGCCTGACAGTTGGCAGGACATCCGGAAGGAATTCCAACTCTCCCGCGACTCTATTCACCTTGCGGGATTCTTTCTTTCATCCCATCCTGCTTCGGTCCGCGCAGCGATCGAACGGCACCGGCGCGGATTGGACGCCGATCCCATCAGCTACTGGTTCGAGCAGGAAGAAAAGCAGGAGGCTGCAGTATTGCGGGCCGCGGCAGATTATCTAGCGGTCGATCCGACGGAGATCGCTCTTACTGACAGCACAACAATGGGATTGGGCCTCCTGTATGGCGGACTTACTCTGCGTGCAGGGCAGGAGATCCTCACGACTCTGCATGATCATTATGCAACTGAAACGTCTTTGCGGCTTTGCACGGAACGCACCGAGGCCACTGTACGCCAAATCTCTCTCTATGATTCCCTCAAGCATGTATCGCGCCAAGAGTTACTCGACAATCTGATCAAGAACATCAGACCTCATACCCGTATCGTTGCAGTGACCTGGGTCCATTCGAGCACTGGCCTGAAGCTTCCAATCCAGGAGATGGCCCAGGCAATTCATATGTTGAACGAATCACGCGCTGAGCATGATCGAGTGATCTTCTGCGTGGATGGAGTCCACGCGTTGGGTGTCGAAGATTTCCGTCTCTCCGAAGTCGGATGCGATTTCCTGGTTGCAGGGACACATAAATGGATGTTTGGTCCGAGAGGCACTGGTCTTGTGTGGGGACAGAAACGGGCTTGGCCTGTGGCCAACCCCATCATTCCGACGTTCAATACTCACGCCTACGATATCTGGATGAAGGCACGCCCCCCGGCTGACTTACCGAAGTCCGTCTACATGACACCGGGTGGATTTCATTCCTTCGAGCACCGCTGGGCGCTCGGCGAGGCCTTCACATTTCATCGAGCGATCGGCAAGGCTCGTGTGACTCAACGCATCTATGAACTGAATCAGCAGATGAAGCAGGGATTGGCGAAAATGCCGCATATCACATTGCACACACCGATGTCGCAAGACCTGTCAGCCGGCATCGTCTGCTTTGAAGTATCGGGGATGACGCCGGACCAAGTGGTCGAACGGCTTCGGCACAGGAGGATCATCGGAAGCGTCACGCCTTACGCGACACAATATGCTCGGTTGGCGCCAAGCCTCCTCACGTTACCGGAGGACATTGAACAGACGCTCAGGGAGATTCTGAAGCTGCGGACTTGACGGACTAGAATGCCGTCTCGCGCGCATCACTAATACGCATCCGCATTCATGCTACTGCGGACACACCAGGCGTGGCCGGTGTGGGCCTTACCGTCGTGGTCGACAAAGCCAAGGCCAAAATATACAAACCACGCATCGGAGGCATCTTCGGCATTCGTTGTCGCCGACCAATATCCAGCCGACTGGATATTGTGAAAGGGATGGCCTGACGGGATAGTCGGACCTGGAGAGGCGACAGAAGGATCGATCAAACTCGCCAGATCTGAGATAGACGGCAGGCGCCACCCTTTCTGGCCGCCGACGTTCTTGTTGATGCAAGTGAAGCGGGCACCATTCCACGTGACGGGTGCCGTCCCCGGGGACTTCTCCCAGACCAGCCCAGTGTTGTTGTCTCGAACCGCATCGTTGTTGAACGCTGCCAACAATACAAACCGTTGCGTGGACGGTAACGCCTTGTCCCAGCTTGGCGGGACGCCGCTCAAGTCGATCACCCCTGCACTCCGCACCGCGCCGACCGATTCGCCCCCTGACACACAACCTCCTGCGAGCAGTCCACCCAGCGCCAGCATGCCCAGCGGGACGGTGAGAAACCCTTGTCTCTTCATCATTGCCTCCGTTGAAACAAGATAGAGCAGGCTATTTTTTCTTCCGCCGCGGTACGACAGAAGAATATTTACGCAGGATGCTCAAAAAGAGGACCTTCTCACCCGCCTACCCACCGGCAC
Organism: Nitrospiraceae bacterium; assembly: GCA_035471155.1. Classification (GTDB taxonomy): domain Bacteria; phylum Nitrospirota; class Nitrospiria; order Nitrospirales; family Nitrospiraceae; genus Palsa-1315. The sequence continues at coordinate 11,526 of DATIQH010000440.1, forward strand.
GCCGAGACGTACCATTTGCCCAAGCGAGGGCCTTCAAATTCCCTATACCTCCCTTAGGGGAGTGGCCAAGGCTGCCCTCAACTGCGCGCATCGAACGAGCACAGTTTCACCGTGCGCGTTCTGCGAGCAAGGAGGGCACCTGGCCGCTCCCTACCCATCCTTCTGAGGCCGCGCGTTGCGCGAGCACTGGGATCGTCCCAGCTACCCCATCCCCCCCTTTTTCAGCATCCTGCTACAGCGCCCCCTCGGGAATTTGATCGAGCTTATAGAAATCAATCGGGTCGAGCCGGCGCTGAGTCGCTTGAGTCGGCTCGCTGCCCTTGGTAAAGAGTTCGACGGTACTCGCCTGCCCCTCCTCACCCTCAAGCAACCCCGTCTCCGGATCGACCTTGACGAATGTGACGCCTTCCGGAATGGTAAAGGCCACGACCGGAAGCGGCTTGAGCGCTTCCCGCATGAAATCGATCCAAATAGGCAGCGCGGCATGCGCCCCCGACTCCGCCTCGCCGAGGGAGCGTCGATCGTCAAATCCAACATAGATGCCAGCAATCAAGTTCGGCGCGCCGCCGATAAACCATGCGTTGATGAACTCGTCCGTGGTGCCGGTTTTCCCCGCAATCGGCCGCGTAATCACTTTGGCTGCCTGACCGGTCCCCTTTTGAATCACATCTTCCATCATGTTCGTAATCAAATAGGCTGTTTCTTTGGAGATCACCGGCAAGGCTTGCGGTTCTGCTTGTTCCAGTACCTTTCCCGCGTTGTCCTTCACTAACACGATCGCATAGGGCTCTACACGGCTTCCTTGATTGAGCAACACGCTATAGGCGGACGTCAGCTCCATCAACCCAACGGAGGATGACCCCAGCCCCAGCGACAGATCTGCCGCCAGTGGACTGGCGACCCCGACCGTTTTCGCAAAATCGATGACGTTCTTGACGCCGACCTTGTCCAGCAACCGGACCGTCGCCAAGTTGTGCGAGTGGGCCAGGGCATCCCGCAAACTCACCATGCCATGGATTTTTCTTCCATAGTTCTCCGGCTTCCACGTTTTCTCATCCTGTTCCTGCTCGTAGACAACCGGCGCATCGAGGATCACCGACGCGGGACTCATTCCCTGATTCAGCGCTGTCGCGTAGATGATCGGCTTGAACGCGGATCCAGGCTGACGGTGGGCCTGCACGGCCCGATTGTACTCACTGCGGCTGAAATCGTAGCCTCCGACCATGGCCCGAATAGCCCCCTTGCCTGGGTCCAGCGCAATCAACCCTCCTTCGACGAGGGGAGTCTGTTCCAGCTGCACGTGGATGGTGTCACGATCGAGTTTCTTGACCATTACCTCGATGACATCGCCAGGCTTCAGCACCTGTTTGAGATTCTGATTGACGACGATATCTTTCGCCGTATCCGGTCCGGTCAGACGACGCTTCGCCCATGCCATATCGTCGAAGGCGAGCTTGGCCGCCGTCGTGCCGATCTGCACCAGATAATAGTCCTTCGCCACTTTGGTGACGAGTGCTTCGCGATAATCTCCTACTTTTAGTACCTGATCGGTCACCGCCGCGACAATGGGCGGGGTTGGTGTATTCGCATCGACCGTTCGGAGCGGGCCACGCCATCCTTGGCGCTTATCCAATCCGCGCAGGCCGGACGCAAAGGCTGCTTCGGCAGCCTTCTGCATCTCCATATTCACAGTCGTAAAGATCTTGAGCCCGCCCTTGTACACCATCGCTTCACCATACTTGGCGACCAGCAATTGCCGGATATATTCCACGAAGTACGGCGCAGCCTGTTCAGCACCAGGACGCCGGAAATTGAGAAGTTCCACAGCGGCCTGATCACGTTCCGCCGCAGTGAGAAATTTCGCCTCTTCCATACGCGCCAATACGTGCTCCTGTCTCTTTTTTGCGCGATCGTACGCCTTGAACGGCGAATAGTGGTTCGGCGATTTCGGAAGACCGGCCAGGAATGCTGACTCCGCCACTGTGAGAGCGGAGAGGTCTTTCCCAAAATAGGTTTGAGCCGCCGAGGCGACGCCATAGGCGCCTTGCCCGAAGTAAATCTGATTCAAATACAATTCCAGGATCTGCTCTTTCGTCAGAACCAACTCCATCTTGTAGGCCAGAATGAGCTCGCGGACTTTACGGTCGAAGGTGCGTTCGGACGAGAGGAACAACGACCGCGCCAGCTGCTGGGTAATGGTGCTGGCCCCTTCGACCTTACCTCCACGGCGCACATTCGTCCAGGCCGCGCGGAGCATGCCGATGTAGTCGAGACCCGGATGCTCGAAGAATCGGACGTCCTCGACCGCGATGACCGCGCGCCGCAACCGTTCGGGGATGTCCGCCACAGGGGTCAGAATACGCCGTTCGATGAAAAATTGACCTATGAGCTTCTGATCAACCGAGTAAACCTGAGTCACCAGGCTTGGCTGGTAGGTTCCTAACTGCTCCAATGCGGGAAGGTCTTTTGAGAAGTGCCAAAGCAACCCGCCCGCTGTCAGCCCTCCTAACAAGATTGACGCCCCCAGGACTAGAAGCGAGATATGCCACCATCGCCAAGGGCGCCTTGGCGGCAGTTGACCTGGAGTATCAGAGAGTTGTACGGGCCGATCAATCATGATTGCGCGGGGTTATCCTCGAAGGCGGCTTGACTTGCTGAGAAGGATACCAGGTCACCATACCGTGGAGACCCCCAAAACTCAAGATTCAAGCCGGTACCGGCGCACCAACTCCCATTCTCTTGCGTGACATCGCTTGTGCCGGACATCATGCTTCGGATATACTGCCGAACGACGCCTGGATGCCTGGGCGTCTTTTTTTTGGAGCATGCAGCAATATTTATGGACCAGACAGCCACATCGGAATCTCCCGTGACCACTCAACTCGAACCGAAAGAACGCCGGAGCGATATTCGAAACATCGCGATCATCGCCCACGTCGACCATGGCAAGACGACACTCGTCGACGCGGTGCTCCGCCAGACCCATGTCCATCGCAAGATCGACGACATGGGCGAACGGATCATGGACTCGATGGACCAGGAGCGTGAGCGCGGGATTACCATTCGTGCCAAGAACGCCAGCGTGACCTACAAGGGCGTAAAGATCAACATCGTCGATACGCCGGGCCACGCCGACTTCGGCGGTGAAGTCGAACGGACCCTGCGCATGGTGGACGGCGTCCTCATCTTAATCGACGCAAAAGAAGGCCCCATGCCGCAAACGACCTTCGTGTTGCGGAAAGCCTTGGCGCTCGGTCACAAGGCCATCGTGGTCATCAACAAAATCGACCGGCCTGACGCCGTCATCGATGACGTCGTGAATCGGACCTTCGACTTGTTCGTCCATCTCGGCGCCACGGACGAGCAGCTCGATTTTCCGATCGTCTACACGGCAGCGATCAAGGGCACCGCGACGCTCGACGTCAATAAGCCCGGCACGGACATTACGCCGCTCCTCGACACCGTGCTGGAAAAAATTCCCGCGCCGATTGTGAAAGCCGACGCGCCCCTCCAGATCCTGGTCCTCTCCCTGATTCAGGATCTCTACACGGGCAAGATGGGCGTGGGGAAGATTCAATCCGGGTCGATCGCCCGCAGGCAGAACGTGGTCGTGCTCGGAAAGGATGGCGCACAGTTCTGTGGGAAAGTATCAGACCTCGCCGTCTACTCCGGCCTCGAACGGACGGATACGGAACAAGCTCAGGCAGGGGAAATTGTCGCAGTAGCCGGCCTGGACGAGGTGAGCATCGGCGATACGATTGCCGACGCGGAACATCCGGTTGCACTGACCCGAGTCACGGTCGACGAGCCGACCGTCCAAATGACCTTCTCTGTCAACAATAGCCCATTCGCCGGACGGGAAGGCAAGTACCTGACCTCGCGACACTTGCGCGATCGACTCTTTAAAGAACTCGAGACGAACGTGTCGTTGCGCGCGCAGGAAACGGACAGTGCAGATAAGTTCCTCGTCGCCGGTCGCGGCGAGCTGCATCTCGGCGTCTTGATCGAACAAATGCGCCGTGAAGGATACGAACTGCAAGTCTCGCAACCAGAAGTGATTGTCCACCGGGAGGGAGACAAAGTCCTCGAACCCTACGAGGAGCTGACCATCCAGGTGCCTGAAACCTATCAAGGAACTGTGATCGAAGAGCTCGGTAAACGCCGCGGTGAATTGCGCCACATGCGGTTGATCCATTCCGACGCCGGACCGAGCGAAATGCACCTGGAATACCATATTCCCACCCGAGGCATCATGGGACTCAAAAACCTCTTGGTCGCCAAGACTCGGGGCACCATTATCATGCACCATGTTTTCGTCGCATACGAACCAGTGGAGGAGCGTGACCTCGTAGTCGCGACACACGGGTCCCTCGTCGCACATGAAGACGGAACCAGCACCGGCTATGCCATCTTTATGACCCAAGAACGGGGCACCATGTTTATCGGCCCTGTCGTCGAGGTCTATCGAGGGATGGTGGTCGGCGAGAACAGCCGGGACGAAGATATGGACGTCAACGTCTGCAAAGAGAAACACCTGTCCAACATGCGCGCGTCAGGTACCGATGAGGCATTGGTTCTCACGCCGCCACGGGAAATGGGCTTGGAGTTCGCACTCGAATATATCGGCCCGGACGAGCTGGTTGAGGTGACCCCGAAGAGTCTACGTATCCGCAAGCGGCTCCTCAACCCGGATGACCGCCGCAAAGCCAGAAAGTCCGCTAAATAGGCTCTCGCCCCACGATGAGGATTAAAAAGAAAACCCCTAAGCCTTCCTCACGCCGTCCTCCGCTCTACTTTGTCGGCTATCGGGGGGTCGCGCCGGCCACAGACGAGCTGAAGGCTTGGTACGACAAGGAATACGGCGGACCGCTGACCATCCACCACGAAGCAGGCTCAGCAGAGTCCTGGCAAGCGACTCACGGCCCCTGGTCTGCCCATGTCGTGATGCCGCTCCCGATGAGTCATGTCGCCGACGTGATGAAGCAGTTGTCGTGGGAACACGACGTGATGGGCGCAGTCGCGCCTTCCCTTGTCTCACCGCGCGACATGCCGGATACGATCCTCTTTGCCGCGCGACTCGCTAAGGGCCTCACGCTCCTCACGCAAGGTACAGCCCATGACATCATCACCAACCAGTACGTCAACCCTTCGGATTGGCAAGATCGTTCCCTCGCCCACTTCGTCTCCTCCGATCACATCCCGATCACGCAGGGTGAAGACGAACAGAGCCATCGGACCTGGTGTTACACGCTCGGCCTCAGTAAATTCGGGGTCAATGAACTTGAAATATTTCTCCCCCCTGGTCTCCCGGACCAGCCCGCGCGCGATCTACTCAGGGGAACGGCAGACGAATTGACGAGAATCGGTCAGTCGCCAAAAGTCGGAAGCTGCATCCGCGTCGAATTCCTGGGTCAGAACATTGAGATTGCCAACCACCGCACTGCCGCCCCAGCCGGACGCATGCTGAGTTTTCGAGAAATTCGTTTAGTATCATAGTCCCCCCTGTTTTTTAGCGACTTGCGGGTCATCTGGACCTCCGTTAGGTCTTCCGACCCGTTGACAAGGTTCCAAGTCACACGGTACAAAATTGTAGCTGACAGTGTGAGAGGCCGGATTAAACCCAGTGAAGGAGGTTCAGAGATGAGTGACGTAGCAGCAGAAATCAAGGTGGGCGATACCGCACCGGATTTTAACTTAAAGGACCAGGACCAGAAGGACGTGAAGCTGAGCGACTACCGCGGCAAGAAGAATGTCGTGCTCTGTTTCTATCCGTTGGACTGGAGCCCCGTCTGTCAAGGCGAGAACAAGTGTTTGACCGACGACTTTCCCAAGTTCCAATCAGCTAACGCAGAACTGTTCGGCATCAGCTGCGATAGCTTCTTTTCTCACAAGGCCTGGGCCGATTCCATGGATCTCAAACATAGGCTGTTGTCGGACGTCCATCGGACTACGGCAAAGGGCTATGGCCTCTACTTCGAGCCGTTGAACTGTTCGAAGCGCGCAACCGTCATTGTCGACAAGAGCGGCAAGGTTGCCTACGCGAAGGTCCAGGAAATCAAGGTGGCGCGTGAGGACAAGGACATCCTCGCAGCTCTCGCGAAGCTGGGTTAAACCTCAGTCAGAAAGTCCGAAGGTCGAAAGTCTTCAAGTCGAGGCTTTCCGACTTTCGGACTTTTGACGTGATGACGTTTGGACTAGAGCATGGCTGGAATCGTCGAAGACGTCAGGGACGAAAACTATAAGGAGTTCACCGACGCACCCGCGTCGATCGTCGCCTATGGCCTAGCAACCTGCGAACCCTGCATTGTCTACGATCCGATTCTGGAAGAGACCGCCGCCAAGTTTCCCGACGTGAAAATCGGCAAGGCCAAGATGCATGTCCCAGGCCGCTGCCGCGAAATTAAGAAGAGTCATACCTTCGAGACCTACCCCACGACCCACTTCTTTTCCAATGGCAAGCTGCTCCTCACCCGCGAAGGAGTAGTGGAGCCGGACGAACTCGCCGCGTTGATTTCCGATCATTTGCTAAAATAACCGGGCAAGGGTTCTAGAGCAGTATGTGTCAAGCCGTGCCGCACAAGCACAATCAGCGAGGGATCGGCTCCTTAACCATACCTTAAAGCATTGCTTAGAGACAGGATGCTATTTCATCGGTTGCGTCTTGGAGCAGTGCTCATGCTGAATCAACCAGGTTGAGCCTTCTTTGCGCAGGAGTGCGGTGCATTGCCCGGAGTCCTGCGCTTCGAGTTCGCCTTTCCTGACCGCCTGAAACACATAGTTATAGGTAGCCCAGGCCGTTGGGCCAGGCATCCGAATACGCAGGTTCGACACAATGCTGATAAAGCGCAAGGTGCTTCCTTTTTTGAGTTCAGACTCGTAGTCCGACAACCACTTCTCGATTGAATCCCTCGTTTCCGTCTCGCCATCTTGAATGCCGACATAGTCTTTGGTGTACAGTTTCAAGACGGCTTGTTTGTCTCTGGTTTCAGAGAAAGTCGCGGATGCCATGGCAGCTTCCTTGACAGTCCTCTCAATTGCCTCCCCATCCTCTGCAGACCAAGCCATAGTCGTCCACGAGAAGCAGGCCATCATGACTGCGCCGGCAAGTCTGCTCTTCATATAGAAGGGCTTCGATAAGACACACTTCGACCGATCAAACGGCATAATCGAAAAAGAGATCTCGGGACTGGACTAAGTGAACGTTGGCGAGTCGACCCGATGAGATGCCGGGCACGAGCGACGTCCAGATCCATTCGGCAAGTTGCTCACCTGTGACAGACTCGGCGTCGAAGACGTGGCGCAGGTCCTGATGGTCAACGACCTTCACCACCTTATCCTGCACCAAGCGGTCCAGCACGCCGATATCCGTCACCATCCCCGTCACAGGATCGATCGTGCCATGGACTGTGATGAAGCAGTCCCATTCGCAGCCATGATTGCTATCCGACAGCGCCGTGAACGAGTAGCGTCGTGTGACGCTGGCGACGTCGAGCCCAGCCGCCGCCGTTACTTCAGCGTAAAGATCTTCATCCTCATACAACCGAATCGCGTGGAGTGTACCGATTGATTTTTGTGCATCCAGCTTGGTCCAGAGGACGCACGCGAGGTTTTCCGACGTGGGAATCCGACCCTCGAAGTAGGGCATATCCAGATTCAGGTTCTTATGGTCGAACTCTTCGAGCACATTGAGCAAGACGCGCTTTAAATCAAAGAGATTCACAACCATGCCGGTCTTCGGATCTACCTCGCCTGAGACCGTCACTTCGACCATATAGTTATGTCCGTGCGCCGGCGGGTTGTAGCAGAGGCCGAACACCGCGCGGTTCTTGGCCTCATCCCATTCAGGTTTGATATACCGATGCGCTGCGGCAAACTCGAGGCGCTTGGTCAGTACGACTTTCGACATCGGCTCATTCTCACTTTGAACACTCAGCCCTATTGTAAGTCAGAGAGCCACTCCTCCCGCATGCTCCCGGGAACAGAGGCCTCTTCATGATACCCCCCATGGTTCACGCTAATTAGCACCGGTTGGCGCAAGTCGGCAAACGAGGCTTTCATGGCCGTCGTGGGTCGAAACCGGACGAAATGCACCGCACTGATTTTGGTTTCATGACTGTGGCCGCCTTCGAATTCCCCGAACACCTGCTCGCCTCCGGCGTGGATCGCGAGAGTCTTCCCGTGATCGAGCCCCATGAACATATCGAGCCATTCTTTCACCCGGTCCTGCTCTGTAATCTCAATCAACAACGTGGCGCTCAACTCACCGTCCACCGGCATGAGCGCATTATACACGTTCAACTCATCCTGAATTTTGTGGGGATCGAGGATGTGCTCGACTCGGATCATTTCTTGGGTCTGAAATCGCAACGTCTCACGATTTTCAAAGATAAGCGTGATGAGCGGCCCGATCGAAATCCGGCGCCGCTGTTTGAGCGCGATGATCCGCGAACGGAACTGCTCCCGCTGCTGTTCATACTCTGCCGTGGACAAGAGATCTTGGGGAGTCAAGGGGTTCATAGCTCTAACCCATAGGCGTCGCGCACAATTTGAATCGGATGCCGGGTCGCCCTGCCGCCGACATGGGCCATGGCGCCGGCCTGATCCAACTGCAGTCCCGCCAGTGGACAGTCGGAGGCGACGAGATCGGCAGGAGCCTGCTCAATCGCTCGAACTGCCTTCTGCGCGATCAACATCGAGAGGGGAAAGAACTCTGTTTTGGCGGACCATGCGCCATCATGGCCTGAGCACTTTTCAATCACCTCAACCTGCGCGCCGGCGCACTCCATGAGTTCCTTGGACTTGAATCCGATGTTCTGGTCCCGCAAATGACAGGGAACCTGGTAGGCGACTCGCCCGGGCTTCTGTTGAAAATCAGTGGCCAAGGCGCCGTCTCGCTTCAACCTCATCAGATACTCGCTGATATCGAACGTCCGTTCCGCGACGCGCCGCACCGCATCGCTCCCGACGATCTCAGGATATTCCCGTTTCCACATCAAGCTGCAACTGGGCACCGGCGCGACAATATCATAGCCTTTCTCCACCCAGGGCAAAAACGACGCCACATTCGCCGAGGCAGCCTGTTGAATTGCCGCCGCATCGCCGATGTCGAACGAGGGCATGCCGCAACAACGCTGTTCGGGAACCACGACATGCACCCCGTTTTTTTCGAGAACTTGGATTGTCGCTTTGCCGACATCGGTCGCTTGATAATTGACCATGCAGCTCCCAAAGAACGCAACCTTCCGAGGCGCGGAAGCGGGAACCTGAGCGGCCCCGCGTCGCTCCCACCAATGGAGAAACGTCTCCGGAGAAAATCGCAAGACCTGCCGATCCCGATGTACGCCGAAACACGATTCTATCAGCCCGCGAAAAAACCGGAGGCCCAGGGTCCAGTTCGCTATCGGCGCGAACATACTGCCGAGAGAACCGATCGTATCCGTCTTGATCAACCACCGATCGCGCCAGCTCACGCCCCGCGTCGCGGCCAGATGCTTCTTCCACGCGATCATCAAGCGGGGAAAATCGAGTGCGTACTGATGCGGCGGCGTATAGGGGCAGTGGTTGTAGCAGAGTTTACAGTAATAGCACTCGTCGACAATCCGATGGTGGTCGGTAGATGTGAGCTTGGCGACGTCTCCCTCATACCGATCGATGCCGTCGAGCAAGGTGTTGAACGACGGACATAGATTGAAGCAGCGCCGGCAACCATCGCAGACTTCATAAATGCGCTGCGTGTTTTTCTGGAGCTGCGCGGGATCGATGGGGTTGATCAGGTTCAAACCATTCACGTTTCTCCGATCAGAAAGCAATCAGCGGTCAGCAACCCCGGTCACGTTTCTCTGGTTGATCCGGTTTATTGTGTTTCTCTGGTTTGAATCGGACAAACCAAATAGACCAAACAAACGAGACAGACCAAATGAACTATGAACTGATCGCTGACCGCTGAACGCTGACTCCTGTCAGGTTTCTCAGCCTTGCTTCAGGCTGTCAAGCCCCTTTGTGAAACGATTCGCATGGGACCGTTCCGCCTTCGCGAGTGTCTCGAACCATTCGGCAAGTTCTGGAAATCCCTCATCCCTGGCTGTTTTGGCCATGCCGGGATACATCTGCGTATACTCGTAAGTTTCGCCTTCGACCGCCGATTTGAGATTCGCCTCTGTATTGCCGATCGCCACACCGGTCGCAGGATCCCCGACTTCCTTCAAGAAATCCAGATGCCCGAATGCGTGACCTGTTTCCGCCTCCGACGTATCGCGGAACAACCCTCCGATATCGGGGAATCCTTCGATATCCGCTCGCCGCGCGAAATAGAGATAGCGCCGATTCGCCTGGGACTCTCCGGCAAATGCATCCTTGAGATTATCGTGGCTCTTGGTCCCTTTTAAACTTTTTCCCATTGTATCCTCCTTATGCTTAGAAATCGTGCTGTTACCGCCGCCGGGATCTTATCACTATGACCTCGGTGAATAACATAGCCGTCCTTCTGGAATCAATGGGCCATAGTGGCTCATGATTCGACCGGGTGATACTCCGGCAACTCCGTCTCCATCTCGGCCAAGGACTTATAGGCTTGGTCCTTGGCGGACAAGATGGGTGTTGTGACCGGCCAGGAAATGGCAAGGGCCGGATCGTTCCAGATAATGCCTCGCTCATCGCCCGGCGCATAATAGTCCGTACATTTATACAGAAACGAGGCGCGGTCGCTGGTCACGCAGAATCCATGTGCACAGCCTGGCGGCACATAGACTTGACGCCGGTTCTCCGCCGAAAGCTCGACTCAATACCACCGACCAAAGCCTGGCGACCCCCTTCGGATATCCACCACAACGTCGTAGACCACTCCATCTGTCACCACCACAATCTTCCCTTGGGCATGCGGCTCTTGATAGTGAAGCCCGCGCAACGTGCCTTGTAGAGACTGTGAATAGTTATCCTGAACAAGGAGACCTGGAATACCTTCATCCCTGTACCGCCGTGCATGGTACGTCTCGAGAAAGAGTCCCCGTGGATCCCGGAAGACATCCGGTTCAATCAGCAATACACCTGGAATATCGGTCGTCGTCACATGCACGTTCTTACCCTCCAGCCCTCTCATCCATCTTTCATGGGTTTGAGTCTATCTGGTCTATTTGGCCTCCAACGAGACAGACCAGATAGACCGAATAGACCTGTCAGCTAACCCGACGCAGGGTTTTCGGGATCGACGATCTCCGGAGGTTCGGGGTACAATTGTCCGAGCCGATCGATCAACGGCTTCGCAGCCGGCGTGCTCTCGTGAGTGGGCTCACTCACCGGATGGTCCCAGATGAGCATCCGAATGCCGGCGTCCGTCAGCAGCGAGCGGATCGTCGAAAGACAAGCCTCCAGCGTCAACTCCGTGCCCTCACGAAGATCGAGCACGCGCGCCTTGGGATCAGTCGGCGGGACCTCTGTATGGATGAGCGCCCAGCAACGGTCGAAAATAGTGGCTCGGAGCACTGGCGATGCGTTACACGTCTCCAGATCAGCCGTGCAGAGGGCCGAGACGAACAGGACGAATTGCAGATCCGGCATCCCGGGATTTTGGATATCCAACGACGGCATGGCCGAGCATTATCGATGGCGACCCGCATGGAGTCAACCGGCACAAAAGTCCCCTCGGCCAACTATCGGTCACGACAGAAAATGAGGAGCGTTCGACCATGATCACCATTTCTTTGATGGGCCAGCTTCAAACCGCCGACGGCGAACGAGACCTCGCCTGCCATGTTCCGTCTCCTATGTCTGTCCGCCAGGTGATCCAGCGACAGGGCATTCAGCTACGCCATCTCCTCCAGCTCATTCGCGAGAAGAAAGTGCTGGTGACCATCAATAAGAAGATTGCCAGCGAGGACTCACTGGTTCAGGACGGCGACGCGATCAGGCTGGTAGGGCACGACGGTATGGGAGGAACCGGGCTCGGTCCTTCGCTGTAACGAGCCCACAAAAAACACGAGGCCGGCGCCCCTCTCGGGGAGCCGGCCCTCTGATTCTTCATGCGGCGTGAATGAGGCCTGAAGAAGGCGAGTCATGTATGATCTGCACGGAACGATCTCAGCTTACTTCTTTCCGAGGATTGCGTCCTTGGCAGCCTTCGCCACACGGAACTTGACCACACGCTTGGCTGGAATCTTGATGGCCTCACCGGTCTGTGGATTCCGTCCCATGCGGGCCTTGCGGTTCGCCAATACGAGCTTCCCGATCCCAGGAATGACGAACACATTCTTCGCTTCCTTGTAGGCCAAGGCGGCAAAGTCGTCCATGAGCTGGACGGAAGCCTTCTTGGTTAATCCGGTCTTCTGGGCCAGATGATCGGCGATCTGCGACTTGGTCATTGATTTAGCCATACGAGCAACCTCCTTAAAGAACGATGATGGTGAATGGTGAAGTGTAGTGAACTCGCCCCTTGTGACTCCGCTCAGACTCAATGAATATTCATGAACGAATAGTCCTCTTGCTGGAAGCGGCGAAAACCTGCGGGAGTCTATCCAAGCGTTTCGAGGCTGTCAACCAGAAAAACACAGGCCAGGCGTAGGAGAACGCCTTCACCGGCTTCTTGCAGTTTCGAGACCAGCCAGCGTACAGTACAGGAACTTCCCCTACTCCGGAGTCGCTAGCATGGCAAAAGATTTACCTATTCTGCCATCGACCGCTCAACCGGCCGACGAACCGCAGGCCGAACTGCATCAATACTCTCGCGTGTTTTGTCAAAAAGAAAACTCTCCCCCGCTTCGATTGCTCTTGGAGTTTCTCACGTCACGCGGTCAAACACCGATCACTCCGCCGAACACGGACGACAGCATGTTGGATGAATGGGCTTGGGTCCAAGTGACCCTCGGGTACGATCGCAACCGAAAACCGATTCAGGTGTTTTGCGTCCGGGATCGAGGCACCTACCAAGACGTGTTTGACACAGAAAAGAAGCAGTTTTTGGATCTCCTTTCCGCTCACGACGATATCGAAGCAGAACTCGTGCGCGCGTATGTGGAGCGTGCGCGGTTTGTGCTCACGACTCGGTTCGCCCAGAATGACATGACCGATGAGGGCTATGACTTCAACGGATGGATCTTGGAGTTCTACCAAGACCAGTGCAATGGAATCGTCCAGATCGATAACCAGGGCTTCTACTCGCCCAAAGGCGATCTCATCGTCGATCTCTCCGTCAAAGTGGAATGAACGACTGTGGCCGGCCCAACTCCGCCCACCCCTGCTCCGCTCTATCAAAAAACCGACCATTGGTTTCAGCGGGCAACTGCCGCCCTGCTCGGTGAAGTTCCTTGCCGACTCGGATGCACCAGCTGTTGCATCGGCCCCTTTCCTATCACGCTCCTCGATGTCCACACACTACAACAGGGACTCGCCGTTCTTGCGTCGGATCACCGCCATCGCATCGAACAACGTGCCATCGAACAGACCGCCGCCATGGAGGCCGCCTTTCCACAACTGATCCATACTGATCTGCTCGACGATTGGTCCGATCAAGAGATCGACCAGTTGGTCACAGAATTTCACCGTCATTCCTGTCCAGCACTGGAAGCAGATGGACGCTGTGCCCTCTACGATTATCGTCCCCTGGCCTGCCGATCCATGGGCATCCCGACAGAAAGACATGAACTGGCCCAGGGCGCCTGCGAAGTCCAAACCTTCATCCCGATCCTGCGGCTCCCTTCCTCATTCCGAGAGGAAGAAGAACACTTGGCGCAGGAAGAAGCCGCCTCTCTGGACAGGCTTCGCCGTGCCACAGGATCGTCAGGAGAAGAAGTATTCCTGCCCTACGGATTCTTATCGCGCGAAACGTAGCCAAACCTGGTTTGGCTGGTTGATCTGGTTTGTTGAGTTGATTTGGTTCATCTGGTTAGTTTCGTTCAACCAAACGAACGAGACAAACCGAACAAACCAAATGAACTGGTCCCCGCTAGACAGAGGCTAAAATCCTATGCTACTGTCACGTCCCTTGGTTGCAGGAGCGCCTGTAGCTCAGCTGGATAGAGCATCAGCCTCCGGAGCTGAGGGCCACAGGTTCAAATCCTGTCAGGCGCACCAAACACAGGCAAGGGACAGGGCCACACACAGACATCCGCCATACACATACCCGGTGGGCCGTTAGCTCAGTTGGTAGAGCAGCTGACTCTTAATCAGCGGGCCGTAGGTTCGACCCCTACACGGCCCACCAAAAATCAACCACTTACCGCTTCAACTCCCCTGCTACCTGAGCCACCTGTGATAAAGTGTGATACCGGTTTGATCCGGTCCAGCACTTCCACCCCATCCCGCAAGCTTTCTGGATAATGATGCGCATAGCGTTGCGTCATCATCGGCGACTTATGCCCCAGGAGCCGCTGCACCTTATACAGTTCCACTCCTGCCTAAACCAATCGCGTGGCAAAGGTATGCCGCAGATTGTGGAAATGAAAATCGTCGATCCTGGCCTTCTTGAGTGTGCTGCCCCGCTTAAAATGTGGACAGGCAGCTAAGTCCGTCGGGTACAGGAAAGTCACTGAATTTCTTCAAGACCCATCGCCGCAGAAGACAGGCGAAGATCTCTCACCAGAGCAATGGGCGAGTGCACCCGGCTGTCCCTTGAGCAGTGGAGCCACGAAGAGGGCTGAATTTTCTGTAGAGTTGATGGTTTGCAA
>DATIQH010000441.1:0-12926 GCA_035471155.1 Nitrospiraceae bacterium
GCAGAGTCTTTGCGTTATGTGCTGAATTGCATCTCCTCCGTGGGTATGACATGCCCCCTTCACAAGATACATTGTACGCCGGGCTTGGCCAAGCGGTCCGGATCGCAACAGATCTCGTCGCTGCGCTGATTGTTGGAGGAGGGTTGGGGTGGGGGTGCGATACCTACCTGTTTGATTCCTCCCCCTGGGGGATGGTCGTCGGCCTTGTGTTGGGGGCTGTGGCTGGGATCAGGAATGCGTATCGGTCGGTGCAGCGGTGGCCGAAGACATAACAATTTTCACTAGACGAAACATATAGAGCACCATGGAAGAAAGCCCGCTTCATCCCTTCGAACTTCACGAGTGGATACCGATCTCGCTCGGCGGATTCGATATTTCCGTCAACAAGGCCGTTGTCATGATGTGGGTGGTCGTCTCCCTGGCGGCGGTGTTTATGGTGATCGCAGGATCGGCGCGCAAACTGGTGCCCGGCAAGTTACAGAGCGTGGCGGAGCTCATGGTGGACTTTATTCGCAGCATGATACTCGATACGATGGGCAAAGGGGGGATGCGATTTTTCCCGCTCATCGCCACCCTCTTTCTCTTTATTCTCTTCTGCAATCTTCTCGGGTTGATCCCCGGCAGCTACACCGTGACGAGTCAGATTATTGTGACGGCTGTGTTCTCCTGCGTGGTATACGGGATCAGTCTGATCATGGGATTTCTGATCCATGGTATCAAGTTCTTGGGCATTCTCATCCCACCCGGTACGCCTGGGTGGCTGCTGCCGTTAATGATACCGATCGAGTTGATGAGTCAGTTGGCGCGGCCCATTTCACTGGCCGTTCGGTTATTTGCGAATATGACGGCTGGTCACGTGATTCTCGGGGTCCTGTTCGGCATGGCGATCAGCGGCGGATTGTTGATCGGGTGGTTGCCCTTTGCGTTTACGGTTGCAATATACGGATTGGAAGTCGGTATCGCATTCATTCAGGCCTATATTTTCACCATATTGACCTGCGTCTATATTGGGGACGCATTTCATTTACATGGCCATGATGAGCATGCGCACTGACAGGCTGCCGAAAGGCCGTCCAGGAGCGTTTTCAGCCGCCGTCGGCTCATCGACATATTCTCGCCCTGTGCTTCAAGGTATTCGCGTCCTGCGGCCTTGCTGGGAGATATGTTGAGCAGTCTGTTCTGGCGTACAGTGAGTTTTCATTAAAGGAGGATAGACAAACAATGGATTTAGGAGCAGCAGGATTGATAGGCATGGGCTGTGCCGCAGCAGGGTTTGCCGGAGCCGGTGTAGGGATCGGCTATATTTTCGGGAAAGTGATTGAAGTGGTGGCGCGCCAGCCGGAAGCGGAAGCTCGTGTCACAAAGTATATGTGGATCGGATTTGCCCTGGTGGAAGCCATCGCGTTGTATGGGCTGGTTGTGGTGTTCATTATTATGGGGCTCCGCAAGGGGTAGCGAGGTAAGAGAAAGAAATGGATACTCCACGATTATCCCCTCACACATCCACTCAGGGGAGTTCACATGCCGCAGTTTGAATCTCACTTTTTTTCTTCTCTAATTTTTTGGGAAATCGTGTCGTTCGCGATTCTCTTATTCGTGCTCTACAAGTTTGCCTTTCCCGGCATCTTGAGTGTATTGGAAGAGCGGGAAAAGAAAATTAAGGACAGTCTCGATCAAGCCGAGCGTCACCGGTCAGAGGCAGAACGGAAGCTCAAAGAGTATGAGGCCAAGCTGAACATGGCCTCGAAAGAGGCGGAAGGTATTTTGACTGCCGCAAAGGAACGGGCGCAACGGCTCATGGAAGAAAATGAGCAGCGGATGACGACCGAAGCCGAGCGAATCAAGGGCGATGCGACCCGTGAAATCGACCATGAACGCCGCAAGGCGATTCAAGACATTCGCGCTCAAACGACCGAATTGGCCCTGATGGTCGCGGAGAAAGTTGTGCAGCGAAGTCTGAATGAGGCGGATCACAGAAAATTTGCGGACGAGGCGCTCGAGGCGCTCTCAAAATCCTACCAGCGGTAATTCTTGGACCGGGCGGGATCAGCTTAAACTGATCCCGCCCGGTCTGTATCCTTCCAAATCCACACAGACGAAGCGAAAGCCGGCCTTACGGAGACGGGCGCTGATGCGTGCGCGTAGGTCGGGCTGATTCAGCCGGGAAAACTCTTCTACGCCGACCTCGATTCGGGCGATCTCTCCGTGTTCCCGCACACGCACATGGCGAAATCCTTCAGCCTGTAGAATGTCCTCAGCCTCCTCCACTCGGCGGAGCTTTTCAAGCGTGATTGGCATGCCGCGCGGGATTCTTGATGAGAGGCAGGCGGCTGCCGGCTTATCCCAATTTGAGAGGCCCAAAGCCTGGGCGAGTGCTCGCACATCGGACTTGGAGAGGGACGCTTCGACCAGCGGACTTCGTACGCCCCACTCGCGAGCGGCTTTGATTCCTGGTCGATCGTCCCCGAGATCGTCGAGATTCGTTCCGTCCGCAATCCATTGGCTCGCCCGGGGTTCTCGCAAACCGCTCAGTAATTGATAGAGATCGGTCTTGCAGTGGAAGCAACGGGTTGCATCGTTCTGGACGAAGGCCGGAATATCGAGCTGATCGGTATGGACCAGTTCATGCCGCGCGCCGATCTCCAACGCCACCTGCTTTGCGCCATCGAGTTCGATTGTGGGAAACGTCGGTGAGACAGCGGTGATGGCCAGCGCCTGTTCACCGAGCTGCTCTTGGGCGACTTTCAGGACGACAGTGCTGTCGATCCCGCCGGAGAAGGCAACCAGGACAGACTGCATGTCTGAGATCACCTTGCGGAGGGTTGTGAGCTTACCTTGGAGAGAC
Source organism: Nitrospiraceae bacterium (assembly GCA_035471155.1). GTDB lineage: Bacteria > Nitrospirota > Nitrospiria > Nitrospirales > Nitrospiraceae > Palsa-1315. The sequence goes on from DATIQH010000441.1 coordinate 2,846, forward strand.
TCGGTCATCATGAATATTTCTGCCCTTGAACGGCACACTGGTGCCTAGTGCTTGACCTTTGCTTTGGCGATGTTGCCTACCACGACTAACGCGTATCGTTTAGGGTCCAGGTATTGTTTGGCGACACGCTGGACGTCTTCCTTTGTGACTCGGTCTATCCATTTCGGGTAATCCGAAAAGTATTCGAATCCCAGGCCATAGAATTCCACTTGCGCAAGCACGTGCGCGAGTTTTGCGGTGGAATCGAATCGTAGCGGGAAGCTGCCCATTAAGAAAGATTTGGCCTCAGCCAACTCCTGGTCGGACACCGGGGTGTCGCGAATGGACTTGATTTCTGACAGGACGCCGGTGATGGCTTGATTCGTCGTCTCCGTTTTGGTTTGGAGGTTGACCCAGAATGAGCCGGGCATCAATCGGGCGTCAAAGTGGCTCATGATCCCATAGGCCAATCCCTGCCTGTCACGAATCGAATCCATCAAGCGGGAGGAAAATCCACCGGCCCCGAGGATGTAATTCATCACCGTCACGGAATAATAATCCGGGTGAGTGCGCGGAAGGCCTCCATGTCCGAGCACAATGGTGGATTGAGTGAGATCTTTCTCGATGAGCTGGACCGTTTTGCGTTCGATCGGCGAAAGCTTTTTCGTACTCCGTGCTATTGCGGCCCCTTTCTTCCAGGCCCCAAAATTGGCCTGTACAAGAGTAGTGGCTTGCTCAAGCGTGACGTCGCCGACGATGGCCAGGATGACCTGGGAAGGGGAATACTCCCGTCCGTAGAAGGCCTGCACGTCGGTCAAGGTGATCTTGTTGAGCGTCTCTTCCGTACCATTGACAGGCCAGCGGTAGGGATGTCCGTGGAAGACGAGCTGATTGAACGCTTTCATGGCGATATGGCCCGGGTCATCGTTGTCGCTGGCCATCTCGCCCAGGAGTTGGGTGCGAATCCGTTCGAATTCCTGCTTATGAAACGCGGGGTGTTGCAGCATATCCGCCAGCAGGGTAAAGCCGAGGTCGATGTCTTTCTTGAGCACGCGGGCGGAGGCCGTGGTGAAATCCTCTGAGGCGCTGGCTTCCAAAGCTCCACCGACGAAATCGATTTGCTCTGCCTGCTGTTTTGACGAACGGGTGGTCGTCCCTTCGTCCAGAAGACTGGCGACGAGGTTCGCGAGCCCCGCTTTGTCCGGAGGGTCTTGCGCCGAGCCGGTCTTGATCAGCGCGTGGATTTCAACGATGGGGAGAAAATGTTGTTCAAGAACGAGCACCGTGATGCCGTTTGCCGTGACAAATTTCGTCGGCGTGATTTCTGCCGCTGCACTGGGACCGCTCGCCGCGAGCAGGACGCTCAGTGCCAAGACGAGAGTGAGAGCTGCCTGTCGTCGATGGGCGACGGATCGTGGTTGCGTCGTCGGCATCATTAGGGTCTTCCCTGTTGCGCGGCAGTAGAGGGCACGTCTGGTTGTTTAGGAGGCACGGGAATCAATGTGCCGACGGTCCGATTGTCTTCCGTCAAATATTGACGGGCGACACGTTGAATATCTTTGGTTGTTACCGCCCGGATCTGTTCGACAAACTGGTCGATTTTTCGCCATCCAGCGCCGACGGATTCGGCCTGTCCGAGCAACATGGCATGCCGGAAGTTGGAGTCCTGTTCGAACATACGGGTGGCTTCGACCTGGTTCTTTGCCCGTTGGAGCTCTTGCTCTGTCGGTGGGTCCGCCTGGAGGCGTTTGATCTCTTGATGCAGGGCGTCCTCGACCGCCTCCGGTTTCTGGCCTGGGCTTACGAGGGCATAGAAGTAGAAAAGACCAGGATCGGTCTGCAGCAGGCCGTATTCCGCTCCAACTGCCAGCGCGGATTTTTGCTCGTATACGAGGCTCTGGTACAAGCGTGAGCTTTTCCCATGCGACAGTATTGAATCCAGAATGTCGAGGGCGTACGAATCTTCGCTCGTGAAATTCGGCACGCGATAGCCCATCATAACGAACGGAACTTGCGCATCCCGCTTGAGGAGGAAACGGCGCTCACCTTTTTGCTCGGGCTCCATGGAGGCGATCGGCTTGGGTTCCGGTCCTCGCGGGATCGGCTCGAAGAGTTGCTTGATTGTGGGGAGGAGGCTGTCGGCTTTGATGTCGCCTACCACGACGAGGGTGGCGTTGTTGGGCGAGTAATAGGTGTCGTAATGCCGTTGCAAGTCATCGAGAGTCATCGCATCCAGGTCGCCGAACCAGCCGATCACCGGCCAATGGTAGGGGTGGCTGAGATAGGCTTGGGCGAAGAGCGCCTCGACGAGCGCGCCTTGAGGGTCATCCTCGGTGCGAAGGCGTCGTTCTTCTTTCACGACCTCTCGCTCCGTTGTCAATTCCTGGGTGTCGAGCACGAGACCTTGCATGCGATCGGCTTCGAGTTCCAGGGCCAGCTCGACGCGATCGGCTGCGAGATTCTCAAAGTACGCGGTGAAGTCTTGGCTTGTGAAGGCGTTGTCTGTTCCGCCGTTCTTGCGAATAAGGCGGGAAAATGTGCCTTTGGGGTATTTGGCGGTGCCCTTGAACATCATATGTTCCAGCATGTGGGAAAGGCCTGCGCGGCCCATGACTTCGTTACGTGAGCCGACTTTGTACCAGACTTGGACCGTTGCAACCGGCGCTTTGGGAACTTCGACCAGGAGGACTTTCATTCCATTGGAGAGAACGAACTCACGAGGCTCCACTGCGAAGGTGGGCGATGTGAAGGCGAAGACAAGACTGGTGACCGCAGCCAACCATGATATTCGCATGATGGATTGAGAATAGAGCCAGGTCATATTTGGGCGGTGCGCACGGTGCATGCTAGCAACGGGATTCGATTTGTGTCAAGGCGCGTTCTGCATACTGAGGTGAGAGATTGCCCAATTGGCCGCAGGCGCCGAGGACATCGCGCCCACGGCTTTTACGGACGAACACATCGAGGCCTGCTTGCCTCACGATGGCTTGAAAGGCAGATATGTCGCGTTCCGATGGGCGGCGGAAGGGATTCCCAGGAAATTCATTGAACGGAATCAAATTGATTTTACAGGCGATCCCACGGACGAGTTTGGTGAGGCGGTGCGCGTCGTCGGCGTGATCATTTACTCCGGCCAGCAGTACGTATTCAAAGGTGAGTCGTCGGGTTGGCCGCAATGGATACCGACGGCAAGCGGCGAGCAACGTTTTGAGCGGAGCGATCTTATTAACGGCCGGCATCAGACTGGCGCGTTGATCGTCTGTCGAGGCATTCAATGAGATGGCCAGGTTGACGCCGAGTGGCGCGAGCTCTTTCAATCTCGCCGCCAAGCCGGCAGTCGAGACCGTAATGCGTCTCGGCGACCAGCGGAGCCCCCATGATTTGTTGGTGAGTCGCCGGATCGCCTCTGACAAGGCCTCCATGTTAGCCAAGGGCTCGCCCATCCCCATAAACACGAGGTTCGTGATCCGTTCACTGGGGCCAAGGTAATCGTGCGAGGTCAGCACCTGCTCTATGATTTCATGTGGCCTCAAGTTGCGTTTCAATCCCATCGTGCCGGTCAGGCAGAATCCACAATCCAAGGTGCAGCCGACTTGTGTGGACACACAGAGGGTTAAGCGGTCGTCATTGGGGATCAGCACTGTTTCGACGGTGAGCCCATCGCTGAGGGTGAGGACGAGTTTTCTCGTATGATCGATCGAACGAAAGACCGCGCAGCCTGCGGCGCGTTGGATTGTGGTTTGTGAAGCCAGCGCTGCCCTCTCCGGTCGGCTGAGGTCTGTCATCTGGTTGATGTCTGTCGCTCGATGCTGATAGAGCCAGCGTAAAATCTGATAGGTCCGGTAGCGAGGCCATCCCAAATGCTGCACGAGCCGGCTCAGCGCTTCTTCATGAAGGGCCAGAAGGTTTATGGGGGCTGTGAGCGATGGAAGGGCGTCGTTTTCGTCCCGCATAGGGCAGCCTACCATAGCCTCAAAAAGTGGAACAAGATAGAGGAATCGTGCGGTGTTGCTGGCAACAGAGGAGACACACTGTTATATATGTTACAGATCGAAAGGGGAATGACAGGTGCGTGACTCTCTCCATCAACGGGCCATACGAAACTTGTTTCTCACCGCGTCTATTGGCCTCTGTGGGTTTGCCCTGTCCTTCGACCAGGTGTCCGCGGAGTACGCCTCTCCGTCGACGTCGAGTGGCAGTGATGCATGCGAGAGGGCGGAAGATTGCTTCCAGGCCGCAGCATTGCCGAAGGAACGGCTTGGCAAGACCCTCAATAAAGAGCAAGTCTTGTTGCTCAAGCTCGGTCGGCTGCAGCGGTTGATAGAACGATTTCCCGCCACTCTCTGGGCTAAACGCGCAGGATTGTTGTCCGGAGTGTTGTTCCTCGATCGAGACCCTGCCGTGGCGCTTCAATTTCTTCGCACGGCACAACGAGACTTTCCAATCCTGGATGACTATATCCGATTCTGGATGGGGGAAGCCTTACTGAACAGTGGAGATGCCAAACAGGCGGCGGACATGTTTGAAAGTATTCGGCAGGCGGTGCCTGACTCCTTTCTGCTGACCAGGGCAGCGTATCGAGCAGGGGAAGCGTGGTTTCAAGCGTCGAGTTGTCCAGAAGCGGCGGCGTGGTTTGTGAAAGCGATAGAACTGAATGATAAAGAACCAGGGGCTCCGATGGCGTTTCTTCGGCGAAGCGCCTGCCAACTGCGAAACAACGATATACGGGAAGGCCGAGAGACATTGATGCAGCTCTGGGTTCGGTTTGCATACAGCGTGGAAGCGAAAGAAGCGGAAGCGCTGCTGGCTTCGAATCTTGGCGGCGAGCCCTGGGTAGTTCAGCCGAAAGAGCGATTTGCCCGGGCTCAGGCGTATCTTGGACAATCCTTCCATGCCGAGGCGATCGAGGAATTTCGAAAGTTTCTTGCGGTTGATCCGAAGTCGCCTCGGCGGGCCGAGGTAAAGTTGAAGATCGGAATTGCGCAGGTACGGTTGAAACAGTATGACGAAGCCCGAGAGACGTTCCGTGCATTGGCCAAAGACGGGGGAGCGGAATCCCATGAAGCGTCGGTATGGCTGGCTCGCGTCTATCTTCGACAAGGACAGGGAGACAAGTTGTTAGATCTCGCCCGTACATTGGGGGCATCTCCGCTCTCTGCAGAGCAGAAGGGCCAGATCACCTTGTTTGCCGGAATGTGGTTGGAGGATCAGGGCCGCTTTGACGACGCGATTGGGAAATATCGGCAGGTGGTACAGGTTGGGGAACCGATGTCCCAGCGCGCCGAGGCGCGCTGGCGTGTCGGTTGGGTGTACTACCGTAAGGCGCGCTATCGTGAGGTGGTAGACGAACTTCGGTTGCTTGCCGATCAACACGACTACGATTTCGAACCACAAGCCCTCTATTGGATGGGGCGCGCGGCTGAATTGAGCCAGCAGCCCCATGCTCGTGATGCGTATGTGCAGCTCTGCCAACGATACGTCTATACGTATTATTGCCAGCTGGCTCGCGAACGGATCGATGGCACGTTGCCGGAGCCTCTTGCGGCAGAGCCAATTTCAGCGAACACCCCGGTGAACAGTGACGCGCTTGCGAATGGCGAAATCACACGTTCGTCGTCTGCCAGGGACGAAATCGGGCAGCAGTCGGCATACCGTCGCGCTATTGAACTCAAGACGTTGGGGTTGGACTCGGACGCTGCACGAGAGTTGGCAGGGTTGACCGATCGCTATAGCCGAGACTCCGATGTCCTCATGGTCCTAGCGACGATGTTGAACGAGGTGGGCGCTTACCACCATGCGCTTCGGCTTGCGAGGGCCAGGTTCCGCGATAAATTGGAGCGAACCGGCGGCATCGTCGATCCATCGCTATGGAAGGTGGCCTATCCGACCGGTCTCCTTCCCACGATCAAGGGCCAAGGTGTAACCGGTGTCGACCCCTATTTGGTGGCGGCGATCATTCGAGAGGAGAGTCAGTACGATCGGCAGGCTGTGTCTCGGGTCGGCGCGATTGGCCTGATGCAGGTGATGCCGGGAACCGCAAATAATGTGGCGAAGCGGCTCGGGCTTCCCGCGGTCGGACGAGATGATCTCTTCGATCAAGAGACCAATATTCAAATCGGCGTCCACTACGTCGAACAGTTACTCGAACAGTTTTCCGGGAATGTTGCACTCACCGTTGCCTCATATAATGCAGGGCCAGTGGTCGTTGGCAGCTGGGTTGCACTGCATCCTGGGCGAAGTCAGGATGAGTTCATTGAATTGATTCCGTATCAGGAGACGAGGCAGTATGTCAAACGTGTGCTGCGAAGCTACCGAGAGTATATGCGCCTAGACAAGGCCTCATGAGGGCTATTTCTTGACAAGATGTAGACAAGTTTCTATAGTGCGCCACAACCTGTAGGGGCGTTTTAAGGAAGAGAGTGGGGAATGGCACTCGATCGTTTGGATGCGCTCGAAAGTCGTATTCGAGATCTAGTGAAGCTCGTTCAAGAGTTGAAGAAAAAGAATGCAGCGACTGAAGAGGAATTAAAGATCGTTCGACAACGATTGGTGGAGAGGGACGATATGAATCGACGATGGGAGCAAGAGCGTGTCGTTATCAAGTCTCGGATAGAAAAAGTCCTCGGCGACATCGAGTTATTGGAGTGTCTTGAAGAACGCAAGGAGGTGGCTCTTGACTAAGACCATTGACGTGGAAATTTATGGCCAACGATACGCGATTCGTGGCGAGGCGGACGAAGGTGATGTCCGGCGCCTCGCGAGCTTTGTCGATAGCCAGATGCGCCATCTCGCGGAAGGGATGAATACGACGACTCCATCCAAGCTCGCCGTGCTGACGGCCCTTAATTTGGCGCATCAGTTGTTTGAGCTGGAACGAAAACGTGCGCAAGGCGAGGCGGATGTCGAGCGCCGGATGAAGTCGCTCATGGAGTCGATCGAGGAGCAGGTACCGACCTCGCTCTTTCGCTAGATTCAACTTGCAAAGGGCGCATCCCTTTGTTATTGTAGGAGATGTGCTGGGATGCAGTAGAATTGCGAGAGGGATATGATTAGGTCATGCTTGAACCGGTTTAGTGATCCGAGGATACGATGTAGTCGCTGCGGAATGGACGTGGGTTTTTGATGCTGGCGAAATTGAGGCAATTAGACTGTGCGCAAGGGGTTGTCCACCTCATGTATAACTTCTTGGAGATGCTGGGCAAGGTCATGGAGTTCATGTTGCCGTCGGGGAATGCGGTTTTCGGAAACAGCCAACGGCTGCTTCCGGTTCGCGTAGTGAATCCTCTCACTCGGATTAGACCCCATCGATGTCGATCGACCTCCTGGGATTTATTCCGAGTAAGACATACCCGGCATCTCAATCCAGCAAGGCATCCATTCCCGTCGAGTCCGTACTCGGAGTAGGTCTGTAGACCGCGTTTCCGGCCACCCTTTTCAGCCTTTCATCTTTTCACTGCACCCGTATCACATCCAAGACTGTTGGACAACGTTATCGTACACGAGGCTGGGAAGCAGTACGCTTTTCGTCTCGCGATCGTAAGGGGGGAGTCTACATGTCAACCTCAATTATTGCGTATCTGTTGACAGGACTCATTGGAGGGCTGCTGGGAATCGGCCTCTTTGAGCTGATTCGCCGATCATCGGGCGCCACAAAGAAGGCGCAGGAAGAAGAGCAGGCTCGCCAGGCAGTACTAAATGCCCAGCGGGAGGCGGAAAATATCGTCAAAGAAGCGAAGTTGGAAGCAAAAGACCTTCTCCTGCGATCTAAAGAAGAGATCGAAAAGGAGCAGAAGGCCAAGATGGTCGAGTTCGCGAATGTCGAAAAACGTTTGCTTCAGCGAGATGAGACTGTTGAGAAACGGATCAGTGCAATAGACAAGCGGGATAGCGAGGCTCAGAAGCGGGATATGGATCTGTCGAAACGAGAGGAAAAGTTGCTGGGTAAGGAAGCGGCGTGTGCTCGAGTGGAGAAGGAGCATCGTGAAGCACTGGAGCGTATTGCGGGAATCACGGCCGATGAGGCGAAGAAGCAGCTCGTTCAAGAAATGGAAAGCCAAGCGCGACTCGAGGCCGTTGGTCATGCCAAGAGGACGTTAGAAGAGGCGCGGGAAAATGCGGAACGGGAAGCGCGTGAGATCATTACGAATTCGATTCAACGGGTGGTGCGTGATTATGTTTCCGAGTCCACGATTTCTGTCGTGCCGATTCCAAACGACGCGATGAAGGGACGGATCATTGGACGGGAAGGTCGCAACATTCGTGCAATCGAAGCTGCAACGGGAATTGACCTGATTATCGATGAGACCCCTGAAGCCGTCATCGTGTCGGGCTTCGATCCGTTGCGTCGCGAGATTGCCAAGGTTTCGCTCGAACGGTTGATGCAAGACGGGCGTATCCATCCGACTCGGATCGAGGAGATCGTCGAGAAAGTCAAAGTCGATATCGATAAGCTCATGTATGACGAAGCCGAGAAGATCATTTTTGAATTGGGGCTCTCGGATTTTCACCCGGAATTGATCAAAGTGCTCGGCCGGCTCAAGTATCGGACCAGCTATGGACAAAACAATCTCTATCATTCGCGTGAAGCTGCGTATATTTGCGGCATCATGGCTTCGGAACTCGGTCTGGACGTGAAGTTGGCGAGACGGGGTGCGCTCTTGCACGACATCGGGAAAGCCGTCAGTCACGAAGAAGAAGGCCCGCATGCCATGCTGGGCGCTGAGATTGCCAAGAAGTACGGCGAGAGCGAGAAAATTGTGAACGCCATTGCGGGGCACCACGAACAAGTAGAACCGATCTGTCCAGAGTCAGTGTTGGTCGCTGCGGCGGAAGCGTTGTCTGCGGCCAGGCCTGGGGCGAGGCGAGAGGCTTTGGAGACCTACGTCAAGCGGCTGGAGAAACTGGAGTCGCTTGCCACGACCATCAAAGGGGTGCAGAAGGCCTATGCTATTCAAGCAGGTCGAGAAATTCGCGTCATCGTTCGACAGGAAGACATTACCGATGCCGAGTCGTTCCAGCTGTCTCGGGATCTGGCAAAGAAGATTGAACAGGAGCTGACTTATCCCGGCACGATTAGAGTGACCGTGATTCGCGAGAGCCGGTATGTGGAGTATGCCAAGTGAAGGTTCTCTTCATCGGCGATATCTTTGGAGAGCCTGGACGCCGTGCGGTGGCTCGGGCAGTTCCCAAACTGGTGGCCCAGCGGCAAATCGATATCGTGATCGGGAATGGAGAGAATGCAGCGGGCGGGTTTGGCATTACACCTGAGTTGGCAGAAGAGTTATTCGACCTCGGCCTCGCGGTGATTACGACCGGGAATCATGCTTGGGATAAGAAGGAAATTCTCGACTATTTTCCCCGGGAGCCACGATTACTTCGTCCTGCCAATTATCCGAGTGGTGTGCCAGGTCAGGGAAGTGTGGTGGTTGAGTCGGCGGGCGGCGAGCAACTCGGCGTTCTCCAGCTGATGGGACGGGCCTACATGCCGACTTTGGACTGTCCATTCCAGGTAGCCAAAAGAGAATTGGCCGCCCTGAAAAAGCGAACGACGGCGGTGATTGTCGACATGCATGCAGAGGCCACATCAGAGAAGATGGCGATGGGTCACTATCTGGATGGAGAGGTCGTTGCTGTGGTTGGGACCCACACGCATGTGCAAACGGCGGATGATCAGATTCTTCCGAAGGGAACTGCCTATCTGACGGATATTGGAATGACCGGCCCGCTCCATTCCGTCATCGGGGTGAAGAAAGAATTGGCGATCGAAAAATTTCTGACCGGAATGCCGCGGCGCTTTGAAGTGGCCTCGGGCCCTTCAGTTTTTTGCGCGGTGTTGCTCGAACTTGATGCGCGCCTTGGGAAGGCGCTGTCGATCGAACGAATCCGTATTATCGATTAAAGGAGCCTCATCACGAGCTCTCCTGGTTTTTCTGATCTTTTCTCTCCGTCCGTCTCCCCGAAACGAATATTCACAGTTTCGGAGTTGACGGGGTCGCTTCGCGCCACCATCGAGACAAGAACCGCTTCCTCGCGCTAACGCAGCGCAAATAGCCGGCCGAGCCCGCGCCGGGCGCTAGGCCAGGCGGCGGCGCAGGATCTCGTT
>DATIQH010000442.1:0-2613 GCA_035471155.1 Nitrospiraceae bacterium
AGACAGGGAGGCCCGAATCCGGATGGCGAAAAAAACGGCAAGTGAATCAGACGAAACACGACTGAAAAAGAAGGTGACGGCGAAATTAACCGACCAGAAGACCCCCAAAGAGGACAAAGCTCTCCGTTCGTTGAGGAAACGATTGCGACGGACACAGCGAAAACGCCGCGCGTTAGCGCTGCGCAAGAAAAATTCCGCGAGCAAGAAAACCGCCGCTCCCGCCGCGAAGTAGTTCCTTGCCGGAGTCGTTGACGGGCGAGAGAGTCATTAAGATACTACGCATGGAATCATCACAACCTACAGCGAATGGCGGGGTTCCTCTCGTTTCAGAGACGGCGACCGATGCCTTGGCCGATCAGGTGGCGGCGGATTATACGGGACAGCACCCGGTACCGGTTGAGCCGACAGCGGAACAGACCGATCAAGTCGTCCTTGAAGAAGAGAAGGTCAAGGATGAGATCGAAATCCAGATCGATCTGCTGAAGGACCCCGACTGGGTCGTCCGGCGCGAGGCCGCCATTACGCTCGGCGAAATGGGCGATGAGCGCTGTGTGGAGCCGCTGGGTCATGCGTTGCGCGACGGTGACTGGCAAGTCAGGGAAGTCGCGATCGAGGGGTTGGGACAGATCGGCTCTCCTGCCGTCGAACTGTTGGTCAAGCTGCTCCGTGATTGGGACGTTCGGAAGTATGCGATTGCAGCGTTAGGGAAGATTCGTGACGAACGTGTGCTCGATCCGTTGATGATGCAGTTGCGGAACGACGAGTTCAAAGACGATGCGCTCAATGCGTTAGTCGAACTGGGTCAACCGGCGTTGCCGCGATTGGTCACTGCGTTGAAAGACAAAGACGAGAACGTTCGGAAGCAAGCGGTGCTAGCTTTAGGACGGATCAAACATGCCGAGGCGATCGACCCGTTGATCGACATGCTCACCGACAGTGATTGGTTTACCCGCTTGACGTCTGCGGCGGCGCTCGAGGCCATCGGCGACGACCGGGGCCGCGAAGCGATCAAGCCGTTGATGAAAGATCCGGATATGGTGGTCCGCATGCGGGTGGAGCGGATTCTTGCGAAGTGGAAGAAACAGCCAGCCGTCACATAGTGAGGTCGTGAGTGGGATAATAATATCCCGCAGGCTGTTCAAAAAGATCGTCCAGCAAGGCCGCAGCGAGCGAAGACCGGAGACGTACCCTCAGGGGTACGTTGAGGATCTGAGCGATGCGAGAACGCTGCTGGCGGACTTTTTCAACAGCCTGCAGGTTATTTGTTCAGCTGCCGGTCCACTTCCCGCTCAAGCTCGTCGAGCTTCTTGATCGAGACCGTTTTCCCCATCGACAACTCCAGGCGGACTTCCCGAAGCGTTCCAGTCAGCGACTGCAGGGCGAGTATCGACTCGTCCGGCTTCGCGCCCTTGGCGGTTTTCTCCAGTGTCTCGGCTGCCTCGTCGAGCTGTTTGGCTGCGTCTCCCAAGTTTTTGTCGAGCAATTCCGATTTGGCCTGCACCACCCGTGACTTGGCGTCGAGCAACCCTTGCCGTCTGCGCAGGTCCCTCTCGATTCCCATGGTCGTGTCGATAATCGTGCGAGAGGTGTCTTTGAGCGATTGTTGGAGATCCGAGACCGTCTGTTGCAGTGTGCCGACCGGGCGTTGGCCAAAATAAAACCCGAGACCGAACGACGCGGCGATCAGGACGAGAACGGCGATAAATTTCCACATGACGCTATCCTTTCAACGGACGAACTTTGGGAATCGTTGTAGACCGGCGTAGTTGCTGAAACAGACTTCCTGCCGCAGCGAGGCGAACGGCGACATCTGAGTCTTGCAAGGTTTTTTTGAGCAACGGCATCACCGGCGCGCCGCTCATGCCCAGCGCTTTCGCAGCTGAGAGACGTGGCTGCGGTTGCTGGTCTTGCAGGAGCGTCTGTAGAATTTCCACGGCTTGCGCATCGGATGTTGCTGTCAGTGCACGGGCAGCCGCTGCCCGGATCGAGGGGTCCGGATGTTTCGCCAAATCTGCAGTGAGCGAGACAGCCGAGATGTCGCCTAGCCGAAGCAACCCTTCTACCACGCTAGCCCGTACTTGCATGCTGGCATCGCGCGTGAGAGCCCGCAACAACGGGGCATTCTCTCGAATACCCACTCGCCCAAGACTCGTGGCTGCCACCGCACGCACGCGCGGGTGTTCGTCCCCTAAGGCATGGGTGAGTGGCGCGACACCACCGGCTTGTCCATAGTCTCCCAATGCGCCGGCGGCGAAGGCGCGAACCGACGGCTCAGGGTCGTACACAGCCTGGCTTAGAACCGACAGACTCGATGGGCGTTTGAGCCGCCCCAATACTCCCAAGGCTGCCATGCGGACATCGGGTTCTGGAAGCGTCGCCGCTCCGGTGATGTCGGTCAGCATGTCCTGTTTGCCGAGTCTGTAGAGCGCGGCATAGGCGAACACGGCTTCCGGTCCGTCGTCCGTTCTTGCAACTTCGATCAGGTAGGGCTTGATGTCGGTGACGTTGGCTTCACTGAGCGCATTCATAGCGGCAATTCGCACAGCCGGCATCGCATCGTTTAGAGCTCGCCGCAGAGGGCCGGACTTTCCTGCGAGTCCGGCTTTGACGATC
>DATIQH010000443.1:0-3574 GCA_035471155.1 Nitrospiraceae bacterium
CCCAGCGTCGTCCATGCTCACGAAGGAGTTGTTACTTGTTGGGGAAGCGAAGATCACGGCGGATCAGCCGTAGAACCACAGCAGAATCATCGCACCCGTCGCGGCAATCGGTGCGAGGAAGACAAATATTTCTCGTTTCAATGAATCAACAAACTCTTGACGGTGACGCCAGATGCTCATGATGGGCTCCTTAATTAGATGTAAAGACACCCCATGAATTTTGAAGGTTATAACGCACGGGCTCACCTGAAGACTGGTCACTATTGACCACATTTTGAGTGGCGAACATACGGAGAAAGTGAGGGAAGGTGCTCTTATGACTATTCGCGTGTTCAACGAAGGATGGCGACATCAGTATCACCGCATGAAACGCTCGCGCGATCGGTTTCACGCTCCGCATCAGATCGCCGACGAGTATGACGACGACTTCTATCATGCGGTTCAAGACACCTGGCATCTCAAAGACTGGATCGCTAATGATGCCGCCCTCGGTCCGCTTGGTTCCAGGATTGCTCAGGAGGCGTCGACAATCCCATTGCTTGATATTATTGCCGATCTCGCGAACTGCACGAAGCACCTCGTGCTCACAAAGACGATTCGTACAGGTGCAGAGCTGAAGAGCACGAGTTCGACGGTCAGCTCGCCTGATGGGGCCATGGACAGAACCATCACGATAGGCCTGGAGGATGGGTCCGACTATACGGGTGAGGTGCTGCTCGATGAGGCCCACGAGGCCTGGGAGAACCTATTAGCCGGGCATGGCTTACTATGAACTCTACGGCGAGCGGTGCTCACGATGAAAAGGAGGGCTGAGCGATGATGGCCGCCATCTATGCGAGACTGAACACGAGGGCGGTCGATCGGGCATTGCAAACACAAGCCGATAAGCTATGCGGCCTGGCGCAGTGCGTCGAAGTGCTGCCGGTATTGACGCAGGACCTCACAACAACCCAATAGGAGGAACGACAGAGTGGCGCAGCTAGACCGGGATCAATGTACTCAGCAGTTCACTGCCGTTGAATACAATGAGATTTCGATCATCGGGGCTAAGAATGTCACCCTTGGCCAACCGATCGTGAATAGCTTCGCAGGCGCGGACGAAATTCGCCGTCTCTTCACAAACCTCAAGCATGGCGGGACTCCTTTCAAACGGGGGAGACAAGGAGTGCGGGAGGGAATACGTAGTCTGACCCGGCCCCGCGGGAAAAGATATCGGCCATGTTTACTAAGGAGTTCTTTCTTACACGAAAGGAGGATTCTATGGGCATGATCTACAAACGCGGTGAGGTGTTCTGGATCAAATACTATAGTGGCGGCAAACCGATTCGGGAAAGCACTGGCACGTCAAAGAAGAAAGAGGCAGAACGGTTTCTGAAGAACCGTGAAGGACGGAGCGCAGCAGGCCTTCAACTGCTGCCTCGCGTGGACCGCATCACGTATGATGAACTGGCCAGCGATCTCCGTCTCCATCATGAGACAACAGGCACGCGTGGCCTGAATGAAGCAGATACCCGATTCAAAGCGCTCAAACCGTTTTTCGCCGGACGGAGAGCTGTAAGTATCACGGGGGCCCTCGCGGAGGAGTACGTCCAGTATCGTGTGAAAGCTGATGTGGCCAATGCAACGATTAACCGAGAACTTGCCACACTCATTCGCATGCTGCGACTCGGGTATGAACGAGACAAAGTGGTCAAACTGCCGAGAATCCACAAGCTGACCGAAGCCCCACCACGGGCGGGTTTCTTTGAGCGGGCCGACTTCGAAGCAGTGCGTCGGCACTTGCGACCGGATCTCCAATGCGCCGTAACCATCGCACACTCCTACGGCTGGCGCATGCAGTCGGAAGTGCTGGCCTTGACGTTGAGTCAGGTGGATCTCGGCGCTGGTACGTTACGGCTCAATCCGGGCGGAAGCAAAACCGGAGAAGGCCGAATAGTCTACCTTTCAGCGGAAGTCAGAGTGATGCTGGAGGAGCAACTCGAACGGGTCAGGACGCTTTCGAGGAAGCTGGGACGTGTCATACCCTATCTCTTCCCACACCTCCCGAATGGCCGGTTCCAGGGGGTGCGCATCCGCGATTTCAGGAAGAGCTGGACTAGCGCATGCAAAGCGGTGGGACTGTGCGGGATGCTGCGGCATGATTTGCGGCGGACCGCTGCGAGAAACCTAATCCGTTCGGGCGTCCCGGAAGTGGTAAGCATGCGCATCACCGGGGACCGAACGCGTGCGGTATTCGATCGCTATAACATTGTCTCCCCTGCCGATCTGCAAGACGCGGCGCGCAAAATGGCTGACGGGCACAATTGCGGGCACACTGCCATTCCTCCGCTTGACTCTGTCACCATAAGTCGTTAATTTTGCGGCCCTGGCGGTGTAGCTCAGTTGGTAGAGCAGCGGACTCATAAGCCGCGGGTCCCCCGTTCAATCCGGGGCACCGCCACCAAACTATCCCTTCAGACTCCAGCGGTTTATCAGTACAGTGCGTCCAGTCGCACAGCTCGGCTTCCTGCTTAGCCCGCATTATTCATGACGGTTCGTCGTGAAATCGCTGAGCCGCGTCGTGAGACCTGCGCACGGAGCCGTGAGGACCCGATGCGTACTCGTGCAGTACGGTGAGGGTCCGAGGGGCAAGCCCGCAGGCCGAAGGCTTGTCGCAACTGCGGATCGGCGATTGCAGCAGAAGCGCTCATGAATAATGCGGGTTAGGGGAGTGATCGAATCAACAGCGCGTTATCCTTTGCGTCCACCTTTGCCTCAACACGATCACCCTTCTTGATTTGTCCCATTACCTGGGTCTTTTTATCTATATGCACACGGACTTCCTTGCCATCCTTCTCCTTGATGATATAGTCCCCGTAATCGATGCTCACCAGATTCCCCTTGATCACCACGGCCTGTTCGAGGCGGCTCGCTCCCTCCTCTTCGGCGGCGTGCGCCACTTTGTACAGCCCGAAGCACAGCAACACCCCGCACAACAGGACACTGACAACTTTGGTAATTGAGAACATGAGCGCCTCCTCGGTTAGAGAGTCAGCGGATCTAGGAAGTCACCTGGTTTGGCCTGAGGTTAGAGCAACAAGCGTCTAAAGTCCATGTCGCTACGGCGGCCATCTACCAGCAGCTTCGATAAGTCGTAGGAGTTAGGGTATGCGCCCCGCCCCAACATATGTCAACGTATTATTTTAGAGAGCACGTGAGAGGGCTAGAGCAGGACGCCCGAAAGGTGAGGAGCAGTGGCGGCAACATTGAAAATGGTCGGGGCGAGAGGATTTGAACCTCCGACATCCTGCTCCCAAAGCAGGCGCGCTACCGGGCTGCGCTACGCCCCGACTGATCGCAACAGCCTATTCTGCAACAAGTTCCTCACTTGTGCAAAGGCTTTCGCGCGATGGCTGATCCTGTTTTTGTCGACGATCGACATTTCGGCGAGCGTCTTACCTACCTGTGGCACGAAAAAGACCGGATCATAGCCAAGACACTCACTGCCAATAAGATCAGCTACCATGATGCCTTCCCGGTGGGCATTGAGAAAGACGAACTCGAACGCCTGCTGGCCGATTTTGCCAGCAGCGCA
>DATIQH010000444.1:0-4361 GCA_035471155.1 Nitrospiraceae bacterium
AACTGCTGCGCCGCGAAGTACTCCTGGCCGCGCAGGGGCTCAATCGCTGCGCGGACCGTGGCGAAGGTGGACCAGGTCCATTCGACCTCGCCGGTCGAGGTCGAAAAATGCGCGAGTCGCGCCTCATTTCCTCCCGCATGGCCTGGTTGAGAGCTTCTCGATACGACATCAGCATCGATTCTCTTAGTCCTCCTGCATCACGTGGGTGTACAAGTCCGATGGAGCAGGAAAAGGACTCTCATCCGCGAATTTGACGGCGGCTGCCACGACGTCGCTGACTTCTCGCTCAAGCTGTATGAAATCGGCTTCGGTACCTAGATTGCCGGTCATGATTGTTTGCTTGAGCAATAGGAGCGGATCGCGTTTGCGATGCTCTTCTACTTCTTCTTTGGTTCGGTAATGTCCGTGTGCCGGGTCGGACATTGAGTGACCCATGAATCGGTAGGTCATCGCCTCGATGAAGTACGGTCCATGCCCGGCGCGCACTTGCTCGACCACCTTGCGCATCGCCTCGCGCACGGTCAGTACATCCATCCCATCTACGCGCTCGGCCATAATGCCATAGGAGCGGGCTGTCTCTGCCACGTCCGCATACAGTGCAATCGCCCGTTCAGCCGGCGTCCCCATTCCGTAGCGGTTGTTCTCGCAGACGAAGATCACAGGAAGTTTCCACAAGGCCGCCAAATTGAGCGCTTCATGTGCCTGACCGCTCGGGATCGCCCCTTCACCGAAGAAGCAGACCGTCACGAGGTCGAGCGCCTGATACTTGGCGGCGAACGCGAGGCCTGTGGCAAGGGGAATGTGGCCGCCGACAATGGCGTAACCACCCATGAAGCGTCGCGGAGCATCCACCAGGTGCATGGAGCCGCCTTTGCCGTGACACAGGCCAGTCGCTTTGCCGAACAACTCGGCCATCACGTAGCGAGGGTCGGAGCCTCGTGCAAGACAATGCCCGTGATCGCGGTACGCGCTGATCGCATAGTCATCCGGTCGAAGGCTGGCCATGGCCCCGACCGCAATGGCTTCTTCGCCGATATAGAGATGGAGAAAACCGGCGATTTTTGCGAGGGCGTACATCTCCGCCGATTTTTCTTCGAATCGGCGGATCAGCAGCATCTGACGATAGAGAGACAGAAGATCGTTCCGGTCCATACTTGGCCTTCCGTCGTAACGCGCTAACCAAGCGAGACTGGCGGGATGAGCGAGACGAAACGGGAATTTATTCGGTCCACATCGCGCCTGTCTAGCCTGTCTCGCGATTCCGGTTATGCTTTCGCAAAGGGATTTTTGATCTTGCTCAGCAGGCTTTCGATCGGAGGAACGTCCTTCGCTCCACCGGTGACTCCCGCAATAATTTTCTGTGCAATCTCCCGAAACGCGGCCGATTGCGGAGACGCCGGATCGGCAACGACAATCGGGGTGCCCGAATCGCCTCCGTCGCGAATCGCCGGGTCGATCGGTATGTGACCAAGGAATGGAACCCCCAGCTTGGCGGCGGCCCGCTCCCCTCCTCCATGTGAGAATATTTCGGTCCGCTCGCCGCAATGGCCGCAGACAAAGTAACTCATGTTCTCCACAATACCGAGGAGCGGCACGTTCACCTTTTGGAACATCATCATGCCTTTGCGGACATCGTGCAGGGCGACTTCCTGTGGCGTCGTAACGGTAACAGCGCCGGTCAGCGGAACAAGCTGGGTCAGCGTGAGTTGAGCATCGCCGGTGCCGGGCGGTAGATCGATCAGCAGATAATCAAGCTCGCCCCACAGGACGTCTCGAAAGAGTTGCTGGATCGCGGTATGGACCATCGGACCTCGCCAGACTACCGCTGTATCTTCCGGAACGAAAAAACCCATGGAAATGAGTTTGACGCCGTGACTTTCTGCTGGAGCGATCTTGCCATCCTTCTGTTCCGGCGGCTTGCTCACACCCATCATCATGGGAATATTCGGCCCATAGATATCCGCATCGAGCAGGCCGACCTTGGCGCCGGTTAAGGCAAGGGCGACGGCGAGATTGACGGAGACTGTGGTCTTGCCGACTCCGCCTTTGCCGCTGCTGACGGCGATGACATATTTCACACCGGGAATGAGGTTGTCTTTTCCGTGACCGGCCTGAGGGCCAGCAGCGTGTTCATCAGCCATGAAACGATCCTCCTCTAGCAGGATGCTGAAAAAATCCGCCAGCGGCGTTCTCGCATCGTTAAGATCCTCAACGTACCCCAGAGGGTACACCTCGGGTCCTCACTCGCTGCGGCCTTGTTGGACGGACTTTTTGAGCATCCTGCTTGATGCACAGTCAAATATAATAAGACTGGCTCTCAAGCCAGCCACTCCATCATAAGCGAAGGACAGGGTGAAAGAAAATGGGTCTATTGCGCTATCGACGATGGCGCAATGGGGGAATGCCTAGAGGAAGGATTAAATAGGTCGTCGGGAGAGATGTGTACGAATCGATTATCCGACGGTGGGGTCGTTGCGGCGGAGATTGCTCGCGAGTCCGATCAGCGAGAGCGTGAAAATGATCCATTTCGACGGGTCGAAATTGTACCACTTCGGTCCGTTGCGAAAATCGCGCGCATAGGTGTGATGAAAATTGTGATACCCCTCACCGAAACTGACGAAGGAAACCAGCCAGCTATCGCGGCTGCTGTCTTTCTTGCTGTAGGGTTGCGCCCCCACCATGTGGCAGAGTGAATTGATCGTGAAGGTGGAGTTCAGCACCATGAACATCCGGAAAAGACCACCCAAAAGAAAAGCGCTGATGCCGCCCTGCCAGCCGCCATGCCAGAGACCGAGAACAAAGGGAAGCAGAAGCCCCGTGACCACAATCGGCCAGTAATAGCGATCTTGCCATATCACGACAGGGTCGCGACGCAGACGGATCTCGTATTTGTCCTTGCGATGGATACTATTGTAAAAGAGCCAGCCACAGTGGCTGTGCCAGAATCCCTTGGTGGCGTTGTAGGGGTCCTCTTCTTCATCCGTCTTGGCATGATGGCGGATATGGTCGCTCCCCCACTTGAGGGCAGAGTTTTGCAGCGCCCAACCGCCGGCCACGAGGATGCAGGCCTTAACCCAGTTCGGACATTCGAAGCTTTGATGCGACACCAACCTGTGATAGCCAACGGTAATACCCATACCTGTGACGATGTACATCGCCATGAACAGAACCCAGTCGAAAAGGCTGAATCCGTAATGATATCCGTAGAGTGGGATACCGATAAGCGAGGCGGTCACGATCGCGCAGAAGAGTATGAAGTTTCCCGGCGAAAACTCTTCTTTGGTCGGTGTGGTTTCAGTCGTTGTCGCGAGCATTACCTCTCCTTAAATACACACACGCATCTCTCACTTCGTGAAGCCAGGCTATAGGAGTGATAATACGGTATCACACCATACCCAATTTTCATAAATGTTTCAAGCGAATGCTCACGGTGTATACTGAGGGGGTCCTCGACTCACTGCCAGTGGGGTCCAGATGCCGGAAGTTTCCTCACCCCTCGATTCTCGCGTGTCCCATATCGGTGAACAACTCGCCCGTCTTTCTTCAGGCCGAACTCCGACCGTCTTTGAGGGCCGATGGTGGTCGCATCAGGCGCTCAATTTGGCGATGCATGACAGCCACTTCAAGACGCAGCTGTTTCGATTCATCGATGTCCTGCCTTCGATCAAGGACGACGAGCAGGTGGTCACGCTGGCGCGCGAGTATTTGGGCGATGCTGACACGACACTCTTCGGCACCCACGGGGGACTCAAGACCCTTTCCGCCACCAGCTTGGGGGCTCGGCTCAGCGGCAAGGCCATCAGAAGCCAAGTCGAGCACATGGCGCGCACCTTCATTGCCGGAGGAACGGTCGAGGAGGCAGTCCCGCGTTTGACTGAGCTTTGGCAGCAGGGGCGAGCCTGGTCGGTCGATTTGTTGGGCGAGGCCACCATCAGCGATCGTGAGGCTGACCGGTACCGCGATCGCTGTATAGAAGCCCTGACTCTCCTTGCGCATGAGGCGGCCTCGTGGCCATCCCTTCCCTTACTGGAGCGGGACCAGCTCGGACCGATACCCAGAGTCCAATTGTCTATCAAAATCTCCGCCCTCTCTCCGCATCTCGACCCGATCGATCCGGAAGGAAGCTATCGCTCGGTAACAGCGCGGCTTCGACCCATCCTCGATCTGGCGATGCGCCTCCCCGCCTCGTTGATCTTCGACATGGAACAAGCCGATACGAAAACCTTGCTGGTGGAGATTTTCACCAAGCTCTTCGCGGAGTCTTCCTACAAGAACTATCCCTACGCGGGTCTCGCGTTGCAGGCCTACCATCGAGACACGGCACAGGATATCGAAACGCTCCTGGCCTGGGTTCGCCGGCG